>CAZWKO010000148.1:0-6597 GCA_964634925.1 uncultured Vicinamibacteraceae bacterium | reverse complement strand
CCAGCAAGAGCAGGTACCGGACCAAGACCTCTCAGTCCTTCGCCATGACAGACTACACACCTGCCCGTTTCTGCCAAATTCCGCCCCCTCATCACCGAGCCCATTGGCACATAGGCCACAAAACTCGATGCATCATCTCTCAATTTGGTCCGCTTTAGATCTTCTGGTGTTTCGACAATCCTCGTACCAATCGCCTCCATACCGCCACCTTCGAGAACTTCATGAATCCATCCGGCGAACTGCGTCTCTGGAACCATGTCAGTTTCAACAACACGAATCCACGGCTTGAATGACATCGACGAAAAATATTCTGCTGCTATCCGCGCCTCTTCATCAGTCGCAGCCAAACCGATCCGCTCCATAAACGATGGCGGTCCCATTCGCGGCTCACCCGTTTTTCGCAATCCATTTCGCCAATCGGTCATTTGCTGGACAATGTACTCATACGGTTGTCCAGCCACACTCGCATTCTCAGGTTTACCTTGACCGTTGGGTAAATGGCAGTAGCCACACGCAACAACCCCTTCACCACCACCACTCGAGACCACTTCAGGCATCGGAGGATGCCCGCCAGGGTGCCAGTCCGGAGGACCATCGTCAATATTGATAGCCGATCTCGGCATTGACACAGTGGAACCAGGTACCGTTACCACCTCATTAGGATCTGGAATCTCCCCTGTCGCAGCATCAGGATCATTAAGCACATAGGCCCATGGCATGACAGCGTTGGCGCCCGTGCTCTGCTGGGCAACACCTAGCTGAATCACCCCCAAGACAATGATAGTAAGGAGCAAAATACGAATCGTTATCATTTCGATTGTCTTCATCCTTTAACCTCCGCCACGAACAATGCTAACTGTACGGTGGTTAGCATGTTTCGTCGATTATGCTACACATACCAGAGAGGAAACAGACATTAATGCCACGACGATATTGGTTAATGAAATGCGAACCAAGCGCCTATACGATTAAGGACCTCAAACGCGACGGCACCACGTGCTGGGAAGGGGTCAGAAATTTTCAGGCCCGCAACATCATGCGAGATGACATGCAGGAAGGCGACCCGGTTCTATTTTATGCGTCCAACGCTGATCCCTCTGGCGTAGCCGGTCTCGCTAAGATCTCAAAGACCGGTTATCCGGATCGCTATGCTTGGAAAGCAGGGCATAAGTATTTCGATGCACGCAGCACCAAATACAAACCGGTCTGGTTTATGGTGGACATCGTCTTCGTGGAGGCCTTCGCAAACACAGTGCCCCTTGCAACCTTGAAAAGTACCCCTGGCCTTGAAGAGATGATGGTAACCAAAAAAGGCTCCCGCCTGTCTGTACAGCCAGCGACCAAAGCAGAATACGACATCATCGTAAAACTTGGCCGAAAACCTCCGAACGTATAACCGCCCGCTTTCTAAGTTATTCCGCGGGAACAATGTCGAACGCCTTGAGCACCTCACGGACAAGGCCCCACCGGTCAAACCCCTGGCGACCATAATCGAGTCCTCGTCGTACGATGACCAGATCATGGGATGGAACCATAATGGTGTATTGCCCACGATTGCCAGATGTTGAATAAGCATCTTCAGGCACATCATCCCGACCGTCAGGCACTAGCCAGAATTGCCCACCATAAAAGTTCCCGGATTCTGCAGTCGCCGGCGCCGGCGTACGCACAAAGTTAATCCATTCACGCGACACCAAACGCTCATCATTCCAGACACCATTCTGCAGGTACAACAAGCCAAAACGTCCGAGGTCTCTCGCATTGGTATAGACCTGGCTACTGAGAACAAAATCGCCAAACCGATCAGTACTCACCAAGGTGTTCTGCATACCGATCTTGTCGAGCAAGGCCCTTCGTGGGAACTCGGCATACGCGTCTTCGCCAAGGGCTAACTTCATCGCATATATAGCCAATAAGGTGTCGTAATTTTCATAATCCCAATTAGTACCTGGCTCACGGATCAACGCGCGACTCCGAGCACCAAGAGCGGAACTAGCGCCTGCCCAATAGGACAACCCGGATCCGGTGGCATACTCGAGCCCACCATTGTCGATCGTTTCGAGTCCGCTCGACATGTTCAACACATGCCGTAGTGTGATCTGCGAACGGGGGTCATCGCCATCAGCCGACTCAGGCGAAAACGGAAACCCTAATGGTTCATCAAGGGACAACTTACCCTCATCAACGAGCATCCCGATCAACGTTGACGCAATACTCTTTGCCGTCGACCACGTGCGCGTTCGCGTCGACATATCAATTCCGGGGGCATACCGCTCATGAATGATATTCCCACGATGAATGACTAACAAACTGAGGGTGTCCTGCTCGGGTGACTCCCGATCAAATGCCCACTCTGAAGCTGCTTCTAATGCGGCATCGTCAACGTAAGACGGCAAACTCGTAGAGGTGACTAGGTCGCCTTGCGGCCATGGCGTAGTTGCGGGGTCATCATCAGGGTACGGCAACGTGAGGATCGGCAACTGGTCGACGGCGGCAAGCGTCTGGTCCGGCGGCAAAATAACACAGCCAATTCCGTCGCGAAACGCTGCACGCATCTTCGGAGCATTCTGACCAGAACCAATCACGACACCTTTCCGCTCGTAATCGACCTCATAGTCACCACCTTGCGCGGTTCCTATTGGGTCCGGTAAAAAAGCGAGTTCTTGCTGGAAAACCTGTTCCAATGTGCGATTGGAAGTAAACAAACCATTGCACATGAAAACGGCCTGCTGCCCCTGGCGGACCATTTGACGTTGAACCTGCCAGTAGTCATACGTTTCTTCCTGTTGTCCAGCAATTGAAACACCGCACAACATCATGACCATTATTACTGTCGACAGTAGTTTTCTCATCAGACCACCTCCACGAATCGATACCGACCTAAAGCTACGCCTAGTTAAACAGTTTTCAGGGGGACATACAATCATCAGTCACGTTAGTAATCAGCGGCGAGTAACGACGCTCTAATAATCTGCTTATCGTTCCGGTGAACGATATGCCCATTTGCATAGGCGGGATGCGACCAATTCACAATCCGCTCTGCAATACTCCCATGTGGTGTTCGGGTGCCAGAACTGGCCGTCGGCTCGATCAACCGCGTACGACTTTGCTCAACATACCCTGTCGGCGTGAACTGCGCTGAAATGAGATACCCCTCATCATTGTTTACAAAATACCGATCACCGTGCTGGACTAAAAACGCCGTACTCCAGCGAGCCTGCGCGGTCATGTCAGGACTCATCCATAAACGTTCACCGGTCCGCGCATCCAGTCCACGCAGCTCTCCATAACTATCGACTCCGTACACGTAGTCATCAATGATGAGCGGCGTCGTCACCATCGCATGAATCGTGTCGGTTTCACCCGGCAACTCACTCCGACTCTTCCCTTTCCACAACAACGTGGCATCAGGCCGATCGCTGTTGAGACGCATCATCATCGACCCATTAAAAAACTGCGAAACGAGAAGATAGTCGCCACTCCGGACAGGTGTTGCAACCGTCACTCCCATTGATACATCCCATCGCTCTTCCCAGTATTGCTCTCCGGTCACGGGATCAAGCGACGCCAGCGCTAGGGGATGCCAGACGATTAGTTGTCGCACCCCGCCTGCCTCGTAAATAACCGGTTGTGCGTATCCCATCTCAGATCCAACTTCAATCGCACGCCAGATCTCTTCCCCGGTATATTTATTGAAGGCGACTACACCAGCGTCCGGTTCACCACCAACCACCGTAATCAGACGATCGCCATCAACCAACGGACCGCTAACAATTCCCCACACCGGGACGCTCGTGTCATAGTCCGCGACGTAGTCTTTTTCCCAGAGCACATCGCCGGTCTCTACATCGAAACAAAATAACCGTCCTGTTCCACCGACAACATAGACACGGTCTCCGTCAACAGTCGGTGTTGCACGCGGGCCGACCGCATAACTAATCGACAGCATCCGATAGCTGGTCTGCCATTCATGCGTCCAGAGAATCTCGCCAGTCAGTTCGTCAAGTGCTAACGCCCGCTCGGTGCCGTCCAACGTCCGTGACTCAGGATCTTCAAGCCAGTCACTGATGAAAATTCGGCCATCGGCAACCGCCGGCCCTGAATAACCGGAGCGAATCTCCGTACTCCATGTAAGTCGCAGTGTTTCCGGCAAACTGTCAACAATCCCCTGCTCAGTCCAAACAGCCTGACGCTCAGGGCCACGCCACTGCGACCAATCCTCCGCGGAAAGACCGACAGCCAACACCAGAAGGGCTGCCGATGACACTGCGACTATACGAGCAATCACGTTAGGACTCCTTGGTGACAACAGACGCCGATTCCACGAATCAAAATCGTGAATCAATTACGCTACCGACCCGCTGCGGCATCCATCGCCGCTTCTTTTTCACGAGCACCGGCGAGAATATTCTCCAGGCCATAGTTGCCTTCGTGGCAGGCATACTCAAATATCGGCATATCGTTCGCCCGCATCGGAATCCGATACGACCACGGACGGGACCATGTATTGGGGTCTTCAACCGTAACGTCATACATGAGCGTTCCAGCATCTGTTCGTGTGAATTTCTCAACAAGCTTCAGGTCTGACGTTGTAACGCCATTGCGAAAACTCGTCTCTCTGAGAAAATTCGTCGTTTCGACAACGAGTGTATTGCCTTCCCAATGCCCACGTGAATCCCCCATCCACTGCCGCACATTGTCAGAAATATGATCGCGTCCGTCCAGAGGAATGACTCGTGAGCTGTGCACCATTTCATTCAGCAACACCACATGATCCGGTGTCTGAAAGAGCTGCACGTTCTGGTTATATCCACCAGGAGTCATCGGCGGACCAGAATTGAACCCCAAAATACAGCGCACCGCGAACATCCCACCACCGAGATCATCCACAAATCCCCCATAGGTTGGTGCGTGAGGATCGATCCCTTCACGATGTTCCCGAAGCGCATCGACTTTGGCCTGCGCTGCCGACACCAGCACTGGCACACGCCCTGACGGCGGATCGATCACGAGCGATGTCTGATTCGTCGCACTCACTTGGTCGCCAGGGTCAAACCAAAACTGGTTGTAATTCCCGACAATATCGGCTGGTTCTTGGTCATCACGCACCTCAAATTCCGCAAGTCGGTTCGCCTCATATGCGGCCGCTTCTTCCTCAGTGAAAAACTCTTGGTCGGCAAGATCTTCCGGTCGCTCAAACGGAGTCAATGTGCGGAAATCCCACACTCCATTCAGGTCCGGGTCGCCCCACGCCGTCCGGGATACCTCTTGGCCCTGAACTAATATCGGCCCACCAAGAAACGCCAGCACAACCACTATCGCCACTACCATTGATTCTCGACCAATCACAGTATCCCCCTCATTTAAGACCCGATATCTCCGGCATCTACCGCCAATCCTACCCCTCCAGACCAATCCGCGCTAGAGTGCTGTGGTACCACGAGTCTTGGATCGACCGAAAATCTCAAATGAGCGCTAAAAATAGGCCTTCTAGACGTACATTCGTGAAACAGATTGGTGCTGTTGGTGCGGCCGCACTCTCCACGGAGGCCATGGAACCTGGAACGGAAGCCGCTTACAGTCAAAGTAATGAACTTCCGGCTGATACACCCCGTTCTGTCCACCCGACACTCAATCGCCGTACCCGTGGGTGGCTGCGGTTTCTCTGGGAGAAAACCACCACGCCCGACAACTGGAACGCAGACGGCGTACCACACATGTGGTGGGACCGCTACTCGAACCCCGTTGTCACCAGTTACGGCAGATTTGATTTACACAACTCGTCATACGCCTTGCTACTCATGGCCGACCAAACACCAGCATGGCGAGAGGTATACACCGACATCGCGGACGGCCTAGCTCGCCGGTACCCAACATACTGGGGCGCGATCGATTGGTTGACCCAGATCGGAGATGACCCGAGACGCGCGAATTATCCAGACCATGTGATGGCAGCGATTCCAGAACGTCTTCGAGGCAACTACAACCGTATTGGTTGGACCGCAAACGGAATCGAACCATGGGGCTTATCGGAAGACCCTATCGGATCCGAAGGCAATCTATTTTTCCGCGGCTGGTTCAACTTAGTTCTCGGAATCTACAAGTATGTCTCTGGCGATGACAAGTACGAACGACCATTCGACGTCACCGGCTACGGAGACAGAGTCTTTCAATGGGATCAGCACCGAATCGCCGAGCTCCTTGAGCAGCAGTACCGTGCCCGGCCTGAAGGACCGCATTGTGAAAACACCAAAATCTGGTTTCCGTGCAATGCCGCTGCGGGTCTTGGTATGTACTTCTACGATAAGTTAAACGGTCGCAACACCCACCGCCCCGTTCAAAGCTGGCTTGAGTACGCCCGCGAGAACTTCATGGAAGTTAGCAGCGACGGCAAACTTCAGACTGTAACTAGTTACTACGATCCAATCGTTAATCACAAAGCAAACGGCGGCCCAGGCGCTGGTGTCGGCAATGCATTTTTGTTACTTCCTCAAGACCGTGAACTCGCAACATTTCTCTATGAATCAGCTGCAAACGCGCTTGGGTGGAACAACCCTCAAGAGCCAATTCGCGCGTCAGCAACGGGATTGGTCATGG
>CAZWKO010000147.1:0-6598 GCA_964634925.1 uncultured Vicinamibacteraceae bacterium | reverse complement strand
GGTCGCCGATTGTCAGTGTAGAGTCCGGTGTGACTGGTATTTTACGACCTTTCATGTCGATCCCATGGTGGTTTAATTTTTGTTCAAGAAGAGTCTGTGTTATATAGGTGCCGTAGATGGGGCCGTCGAGTAGGTCGACTATAAACGGTGTTGCTCCAATATGGTCTTCGTGTCCGTGGGTTAGTAAGAGAGCGTCGAACGAATCAAATTCGTTGCGTATTGCGTCAAGATCTGGAATGCGAACATTGACACCGTAGTGTTTAAGTGCGGTAAAGCCGATGCCGGCATCAATGAGTAAATTCGTGGCGTTCGTCCGAACGGCCATCATGTTCATTCCGAATGTTCCGACGCCTCCGATCAGAAACGTTTCCAGTGGTGCAGAGGGCAAGTGACGCATTCTTTAGTCAATAAATGTTGCTACATGGTTCGCTGTCGTTGAGTGGGCCGGGCGACCCGTAAGCCGGTTTCGCAGGTAGCTGGGGTTTCCTGCATGGTAGGACTTGACCGTTTAGTATGATAGCACAAACTGTGTTCACGAGAGAGCTGCAACTTCATACAGGTCAATAAGTTCCGCTAGTTCTAGATCGCCTGGTCGTCTAGAGGGATCGAGCTTCGCCCGGCTACAGCAGTCCTTTGAATCAAAGTGAGAACCGACATTAACTGAGGACAAAGCGTTCTTTATTTGTTTTCGACGTTGAGTAAATAGCTGGCGAATAAATGATTCGAACTTTACAAGGTTGCTGGGCGTGCGCTTCGGAGGATGAAATTGAAACCGAATTAGCATTGAGTGAACCTTCGGTCTTGGACGAAAAGCGCCAGGTGGTAGTTCGAGCAGCCGCTTCGCATGGGAATGCAGCGTACTCATTACAGCGAGTGGCCCATACTGTTTCGAACCTGGAAGGGCTATAACCCGCTCGCCAACTTCTCTTTGAAACATGATTGTCGCGTCGTCTATCTTATTTGAATGTGCCTGCCTCAGTAATCGAAGGACAATGGGCGCGGACATGTTGTACGGGAGATTTCCGACGACTCGGATCAGGCCGGGTCCAATGCGAACGTTTGTGGTAATTGCAGTTAGATCGACTTCTAAAAAATCATCCTGAATAATTTCTAGGGAATCACCCGCAGACTGATGCAGGGCTTCGGCTAATCCGCGGTCAATCTCTATGGCCAGTAGCTTGCGTACTTGGGCTGCTAAAGGGAAAGTTAAAGCGCCGCGACCTGGCCCTATTTCTACAATATGATCGGTTGCCTTTGGGTTGATGCATTCGACGACTTTTTTGACCCATGCTTCCTCCAGGAAATGTTGGCCAAACCGTCGTTTCGGTGGCAGGGGTTGTGAGGACACCTTTTTATGTAGTCTTCCGAATACGTTTATCTTACGAGTAGGGCCGTTCCGTGTTGGTCAATGGGACGTTTGTATTTGATATTTGCACTGCGGTTGAACGGAACAGTTGTCGCAGGAAGGCCTTGTCCGGCAAATCTTTCTGCCATGTTGAATTAGCACGTCGGACGCATAAGTCCACATTGACTCCGGGAATAGCTCTTTAAGTGCAAACTCTGCAGTCGTCGGATCTTTGGTTTGGATTAGACCAATCCGGTTAGCCACACGAAGTACGTGGCGGTCGACTGCGAATCCTGGCATATTGAACGCGTGGCCAAGAATGACGTTTGCTGTTTTGCGGCCTACACCTGGGAGCGCTGTAAGTGACTGGATGCTGGTGGGCACGTGCCCACGGTGTTTCTTGACGAGCGTGGTTGCCATCAAAATAAGTGATCGAGCTTTAATTCGAAAACAGCCTGTGCTTCTTATTAGTGTTTGAATATCGGATGGCCTGGCAACGGAAAGTGCGCGTGCATCTGGAAACTGTTTGAAAAGTTTAGGTGTTACGTCATTAACACGCTTGTCGGTTGATTGGGCGGAAAGGATTGTGGCGACTAATAATTCATACGGACTGTCGAACGTTAATTCTGTTGATGCACTTGGGTAGTCGGATTCGAGGGTATGCAGGGTTTCCCGTGCAAACTGTTTAGTGCTGGACATGCTCTTGTCGGCGCTCGACGACGGATCGGACGGTGTCATTAGGTTTGTTAATGAATTGGAGCTTTAGGCGGCCCTACTTTTGGCGGGGCTTCGGTGAACGCCCGAAGATGTTCTTGAAGCGCGGCGATAAGGTTTGGGACGAACTGCATGGGCACAACGATGCGGGACCGGACCGGGGCCTTGAGCTGCTGCTCAGTTTCTGCCGATCGAACGTCCTGTTCATTTGGGGGCAGAACTTCGCAGAATGTTAGAGTGAAATCAAAAGGGGTATGGGAAATCGAACAGAAGTTGGCGTAGGTGCGGGGAACGTCAGAGGGTTCGTCCGGCACGATTGTGAAATTTACTTGTTTACGGTCAGGCATTTATGGAACCTCCGAGCAAATGCGGTCGGCATTTTTAGGTTGTGTGGTTTTAGTATCTTCTCATGACCGCAACTACGACTCCTTGGATTTGAACGGCATCTGGTTTTAGTAAGAGGGGCCGCAGAGATGGATTGGCCGGTTGGAGCCGAACGTTGTTGTCTTCAAGAAAGTATGCTTTAAGCGCCACGTTCGTGCCGTCTAGGAGAGCTATTACGGTTTCACCATTGTATGGTTTCTTTCGGTCCTCCACGACGACGATGTCGCCATCGCGAATCTGTTCATCAGTCATCGAATTTCCAACGACACGCAAGGCGTACGCGTCCCGGCCTCCGATAAATTCCTCTGGTACAGAAACCGATTCGTCGCTTGGAATCGCCTCGACAGGGACGCCAGCGGCGATGCGACCTAGAAGCGGAATTTCAGTGGAGCGAGTTCCGGTTCGTGTCGCTATCAGCTCGACGGATCGGCTTTTGTTCCAGACACGTTTGATGCAACCTTTGTCCTCGAGATTCTTTAGATGTTTATGGACAGTCGCTAGCGAAGACAGGGCGAATCTTCGGCCAATCTCCTCGAGGCTCGGCGCATAGCCTTGGTGTTGGATAAACTCATTAAGGTAGTCAAGTATTTCGCGTTGTCGTTTTGTGAGGGGCTGCAAGTCAACTCCCGCGTGCTGTTTGTCGTTTGGTCCTACAGTTTACTGTAATGCAAACAAAAGGCGAAGATCAAGATTGACAGGCTAAGATCCGAAACGTGCGAATTCCCATTGACCTTCCGAGACGAGGCGCATCAGATTTTGATGTCGTAGGATGCGGATTAAATACGGTTGACCAGCTTCTCCTGGTGAGTCAACACCCTCAGCCCGATACGAAACAAGCCATTTCCCGTATGGAGTACTCTCCGGGTGGACAGGTTGCAACTGCAATGGTGACTTGTTCTCGTCTTGGGTTACGGACGAGGTACTTTGGGCGATTTGGCGACGATACTAATGGTAAATGGGGCGCTGAGAGTCTTAATCAAGAGGGTGTTGATACTACTGGATGCTTGATTGCCGAGGGCACCCCGAATGGCTTTTCGGTGATTCTCGTCAATCCTAAGAGTGGAACCCGTACGATCTTGTGGAATCGAGATCCGAACTTAGACCTTGCGTCCTCGGACATTGATCCTACGATGGTCTGCGGAGGTCGGGTGCTTTTAGTTGATTGTCACGATACTGAGGCTTCGATGACGGCGGCGCGTTATGCCCGAGCGGCAGGAATTCCAACCGTAATCGATGTGGAATACGTGCGACCAGGCATTGAACATTTGCTTGAGCAGATAGATATTGTCATTACAGCGGAGTCGTTTCCCTCCGCGTTTACTGGGTGTAAGCGGCCGGGCGACGCCTTACGTGCGATACGAAATTCGTATAAATCAGCGATGGTGTGTATGACATTGGGAAAAGAAGGCAGTCTTGCACTTGTTGGGGATACTGAGATCAGAACGCCTGGGTTTTCTGTACCAGTTCTGGATACGACAGGGTCAGGTGATGTCTTCCGTGGCGGCTTTATTGCAGGTTGGATACATGGTGTGGGTTCGGGGTCTGCAGTGGATATTCTGCGCTACGCGAATGCAGTGGCGGCGCTCAAGTGTCGCGGTCTAGGTGCAAGACAGACAATTCCGACGCCAGTTGAGGTTGATGCTTTGTTGAGTGCGTGAGGTCGACTGGACGGCAAAGTGTTAGATGCTCGCTATTCGTGCGGAATCTGTAAGGGGGGTACTCGACGGTACCTGCGGCGTGCTAGAGTCGGTCAATGCGGTTGTTGATAGCGCTATTTCTTATCGTGCCTGTGAGTGTGTCTTCCCAGCAAAATGAGGCAGTGACGGAAGATGACGGCGCAAATTTCGAGCAAGCTCTTGCGACCTTACGTAATCAAATTTTAGATTCTAGTGATCGATTAAATGAAGACGGTGCGAAGCGAGAGGTGGTGTTTTTGCAGCGTTCGGTAAATGGCTACCTTCGATTTCAAGGTAGCTCTATTCTGCCGAGGGGCTTGAGTGATGTGACCATTGAAATTCAACGGGACGGTCAATTAAGTGGGACGGGGACATTGAATCTTGACGAGCTAGAGGACGTTGCGGACGAATCGGCAGGCGTTCTTCAGTTTTTGCGCGGTTCGCTGCCGGTGACAGTTTTGTTAACGGTCGAAGCTGCGGGAAGAAATCTAGACGTTACTGTGAAGTCGGTCCAAATAGGGCCGGTTACGCTTCCGACTGCATTGGCAGAATTAATGGTTCGACGGTATTCAGTGAGTGAGAGCTATCCAGCCGGAGTTGATCTCTCTGTTCCTGTTGCACTGCCTTCAGCTGTTCAAGACATTCAAATACGCGAAGGCCAAATTTCCATCGTGACCCAGTAAAGTAATGGGTGTAGGACCACGAATCAAAGCAGATACTCCTGTCCAATATTTAAAGGGAATTGGTCCGCGGCGGGCGGCGGAATTGTCTGCGGTCGGTGTAGAGACGCTCGAAGATTTTTTGCTTGTTCTTCCTCGCCGTTATGAGGATAGGGCGACGTTCCAGCAAATTGCCTCACTAAAACCTAATAATGCTACCGGTGTCTCAGGTGTCGTACTGAGTTGCGGAATTCGTCCAACCCGTCGACGAGGCTTTCTAATTCTTGAAGTGGCGGTTGAGGATGAGACCGGACAGGTGCGAGCAATGTTTATGAATCAAGCGTTCCTTAAGGAGCTCTTCAAGCCAGGTCAGAGGGTGGTGTTCTACGGGAGGGTAGAACAGCGCCGGAGCGGCGGCGTCCAGTTTACGAATCCTGACTATGAGTTCGTCGATGCGCTGGTACCGGATGATGACACCGCCATTCATATGGGTCGAATCGTGCCCATTTATGAAAAACTCGGTTCGCTTACGCCGAAATTGCATCGGCGGGTTGTCTATCAAGCTCTGCAAGTCGTTAATGACAGTTTCGATGACTCGTTGCCCATAAAGGTCACGCAGCGGCTGGGGTATCCATCAAGAAGCCAAGCGATAGCTGAAACACACTTTCCGCAGAAGGGCGTTGCGTTGGACGAGCTGAATGAGTTTCGGACAGCAGCCCAGCAACGGCTTGTTTTCGAGGAATTTTTCTTTTTCCAGGCAGGGCTTAACTTAAGACGCCGAGGCTTGACCAGGCTAAAAAAAGAACACTCAGTCACGGTTGATGACGGGATACGCGCAGCTGCGCTTGAGGTATTGCCTTTTCGCCTGACTGGTCACCAGCGAGTGGCTCTAAAAGAGATTGTTTCGGACCTGACAAAGCGCGAGCCAATGCGGAGGCTGTTACAGGGAGACGTCGGTTCGGGTAAAACGATTGTCGCAATCTTGGCTGCTCTAGTGGCGATGGAAAATAATCTGCAGGTTGTTTTGATGGCACCGACGGAGTTGTTAGCGGAGCAGCATTTTAGCAGCCTCAATCAGGTATTGGGTGGATCTCGATTTGCTATGTCGTTATTGACAGGAGCGACTCGAACGACAGAAAGGAAGAGGATTTCTGAGAAAAATGCAGATGGCAGCATTCAGTTTATTGTCGGAACGCAGGCTGTCATTCAAACAAATTTGATGTTTTCTCGACTTGGCCTCGTCATTATTGATGAGCAGCACCGATTCGGTGTGGCGCAGAGAGCAGCATTGGGTGCTAAGGGGAATAGCCCCGATGTGTTGGTGATGACGGCAACGCCGATTCCTCGGACCCTCGCGCTAACAGTGTACGGCGATTTGGATGTATCGAACATTCGCGAACTACCGCCCGGGCGAAAGCCCATAGCGACGACGGTTCGTTCTGAGCCTGAGAGACCAGAGGTCTATAAATTAATGGGCGACGAGTTAGCCAAAGGTCGACAGGTATATTTTGTATGCCCACTGGTTGATGAATCGGAGAAGCTTGACCTCAAGGCCGCGACCGAAATGTTTCAGGAATTGGCAAAGCGACGATTTCCTGGGAAGCGCGTGGAGCTTGTGCATGGTCGAATCAATTCAAACGAGCGAGAACGTATCATGCTGCTATTTGCTCAGGGTGACGTCGATATTCTTGTCGCGACGACGGTAATCGAAGTTGGTGTTGACGTGCCGAATGCGACGGTCATGGTGATTGAACAGGCAGAGCGTTTCGGATTAGCTCAACTACATCAACTTCGTGGTCGTGTGGGGCGCGGGGGGGCGC
>CAZWKO010000146.1:0-6642 GCA_964634925.1 uncultured Vicinamibacteraceae bacterium | reverse complement strand
CCCGCTTTGCAAGGAGAAATTCCTTCACCACTCAGCCCTCCCAGCGGTTGTAAGTTTAGAAGCAGGTGCCCCAGTACTCAGGAAAAGTGTTCAGAGATAGAACCTGACCTCAGAGAACTTAAATCTGGACATCAGGTTGCGTGCCATTTTCCTTTACTAGACTCATGAGAGGTATTCAACGTCTGGCTACTGAATTGTCTGGCGTCGGCGCCTATGAGACAAAAACCGCAGAAGTGGCTGGGTTCCTAATTTATGAGCGAGGGCGTTAAAGGATGTAAGGGCTGATAATAGTATAAATGCTCCAAGCCACTGCCGCGATAACTATGATTATACCAAGATAAAGGTATAGGTGCTCGTCTGACATCAGCCCATCTTAACATCTACAAGGTTTCCAAGGTGAACAACG
Organism: uncultured Vicinamibacteraceae bacterium; assembly: GCA_964634925.1. Lineage (GTDB taxonomy): Bacteria > Acidobacteriota > Vicinamibacteria > Vicinamibacterales > UBA8438 > DTWD01. Next base: position 6,236 of record CAZWKO010000146.1, on the reverse strand, counting down.
CACCCGTGAGGTGAACCGCACCTTGTGCATTTAGCCATCTTGCTTAGACGGGGAATTTCAAATGCGTCGCCGTACTTATCTCTCAGCGCGGCCACATCCAACTCCCTAGACCGCCCGCAACCATTGCAGATGGCATTGAGCTTATACCTTTCAAATACGCTTCCAAGGGTCGCAGCACTCATAATCAAATGACACTAAATGATCTGGTCATTAATAGGAAGTATCGGTGGCGAGGTCCTGGATATTATTGACGGCGTTGTTGAAGACAAAGACGAGGTTAATCGGCTTAAGTTTGAAATCCAGCGTCAATTAATTGAAAACAAATCCAACGAGCTGGAAAGTGCTGCAAATATAGTCCTAGCGGAAGCTTAAGCCTCGTGGCTTCAAAGGAATTGGCAACCCTTGATGATGGTTACTTTTGCCGGCCTCGTGGGAAGCCCGCTGGCTTGGCTTAACTGCACCCAACATCCTTGAAAACGTTGAGAACTCTTTGTTCAACATCGTGATGGCTAGCGTTGGCGGTTACTTGGTTGGACGTTCTGGTGAAAAGATTTCCGAAAAATTCAAAAGACTTAATTGATGAAGCGCGATATTCTCAACCGACAAACCTGTATTGATGCCCGTACGGACAATTTTCACTTTTCAGTAAGCTTTGAGCCTCATACTGACCATCCTGTTGAGTTCTTCATTACTTAAATACGAGCGTGACCTTAACCAAGCTTGGCTTGATAGTTACGAGTTAGAGGTGTATTTGCTCATCAACTTAATTAAGCTTGGATATACAACGACAGAAGATCCAGCCACTAACATTTATCCACCAAAATCAATTGGTAATACCAAAATGCATCCGATTATCGATTGGCGACGTATCCTACGGCCCATTTTAATTATTGACTTGGGTTTAAGGAGATAGAAATGTCGAATAGACAGTTGACAGAAGATAAAAACGAAGACATCAGGGCGTATTATGAAGAGTTTGCCGGTTCATATGACCAAAAACACGGTGTTTCTCTTTACGGCCAAAGTTACAATTTTCGACAGTATTACGAACCTTTTCTTGTTGAAAGCCTACCTCTAGATGGCCGTGCATTAGAATTGGGTTGTGGGACAGGTTACTACACCCAGTGGCTTTGCAAAAGGGGCCTAAATGTTACAGCTCTTGATATTAGCCCAAAAATGGTTGAGCGTGCTCAGTCGAGGGCACCTCACGCGAATTGTTTAGTTGGCGACTGCCAAAACCCGGCAACTGTGCTCTCTATTGAGGGCAAATTCGACCAATTTGATATAGTCGTGGGCATTAATACTTTCAGCTACTATCCTGAAAAACAGAGAGCTCTGCTCAATTACAACAAATTGCTCGGACTTGGCAAAAAGTTTGTCGTTATAGACATGAACGGAGCTTCATTGCTTTATAATATCATGGCGCGGATGAATAAAAATGAAATGCGTCACTGGTTACCTGAAATTAAGGAGTCGTCGAATGAAAACCTACGGAAAATTTTGGGTACAGCAGGATTTGAAATAGAACGGATGGAGCAATTTGCATTTGTGCCTAATGGCGTGAGCCCCTTTCCGGCCAGATGCTTAATTCCGATTGATACTGTTCTTTCCAAATTGGCGCTTTTCAAAAGGTTGGCGATGCGGATTGCTTATGTTGCCGTGAAGGTGGAGGAAAAGAATTAATTGAAAGGAGTTCTCAAATTTTGGGGTTACGGGCCTGAACTTGAGAGTGAATGTATAGGTGAGAATCGACTTTTGGGGCCAGAATATCCAACGGAAAATTTCATTACAACATTCGGTAAAGTCAATTATTCAGGCGTGGCCGCTGAATTGATGTCCGAATTTGCTGCTCAATTACAGGATATGCTGGGGTTCGTCCGTTTAAAAGAAAAGGTGCCCTTGTCTGTCAACTCGGTCGTCACTTTTATACCGTTTGATGGAGTTGGTGAATTTGACCTAATAAGCAAAAACAATGACGAGAATTTCGTATTCCATTTTGATGTAGATGAAACTATTCGCTATATCGAACAAGAGAATTTTTTAAACCAGTCTGCGCCGTTATACGTCCGTCTTGGTATTTCACCAGAAATATTGCCTGCTAGCATACGTAAATTGATCCTATTTTCATTTGGGATTTCGAGAAGCCTATCGAAATTTTCAAATCAACGGCCTCAATTTCCAAAGGCGGGGAAGGATTTTTATGTCGATTCATGGCGTTTCCTTATACGGGCTATTCTTGAACAATCTGGATTCGGGGGCGGAACTCCCCTCTGGCCTGAAAATAAGAGGGCGACTTTGACAATTAACCACGACATAGATACGGAGTGGAGCCTAAAAAATAAAAACGGCGTGATAGCGTTTCGATCAATCGAGGAAAAGATTGGATTGCGATCGGCCTGGATCGCGGTGGCGCGTCTCCATGAGATTGGTAGAGAAACCTTCTCGGAGTTGAAATGTGCAGGGCATGAGATAGGGTGCCATGGAACGGTGCATGACCATTCTATAGCCTACATGCAAGAAGAAAAAATACTGGAACGACTAGAATCCGCCCGCGCCTTTATCGGACAATTTGGTTGTACTGGCTTTCGATCACCGAGTTATCACCATTCACCCACTTTATACAAATGCCTTGATAAGTATTTTGAATATGACATGTCCGTGCATGACAGTTTTGAAAATGCTAACAACCCTTTTCCATCCTACGAAGGCTGCAGTACATGCTTTCCCTTCTTTATGGACAATACCGATATTTTACAAATACCCACAACAATCACGGAAGACTTTGTGTTGGAAATGCAGGGTCACGACCCTGATGAGGCAGCTAAGACTCAGATTGAGCAAATTGAACAGGTGTTGATCCGGCGCGGGGTGGCAAATTTACTTACTCACCCCGAACCTAAGCTATCGGCGCGCAAACCGTGGCGCAATGCATATGAAAAAGTTATCACGGAAATGGTTAACCGAGATGAGCTTTGGATCGCCCTTCCCGGAGAAATCTCTTCCTGGTGGAAAGCAAGAATAAAAAAAATAGAATCAAATTGGGGCCTGAAGGATCAACTTACGTAGCGATAATGGGCGTGATTATAAAGGTATTGGTAGCATGAATGCGGTACTCTAAAGGACAACTTTTACCCCATTATGTTTCTATATTTGCCGCACTTTTTTTCAATACTACCTCGCTCCGAAAACTATAAGCAGGCCAGGACAATTGCGGAACTATTGAGCCCACAATATCTGTTCAACCGTCCTGACAGCGCCAGAGGTCGAAGTAGCTCAAACTTTCGAATTTTTCATGTGTACGAGTAAAAGCCTCTGTAAGTTCCGGCCAAAAAGCTTTTTTGTTTGCGGTGTAGCTGTTCATCGCGAACGGCGCTTCGCCTTTTGGGATGAGCCAAATTTTTGTAGCGCACCCACTAATGCGGGCGAGTTTTGCAACCGATAGACGTGCGCCAGCATCGAATGCCTCCATATCCGACCAGCCATCGATGGACACGGGATTACCGGCAAAGGCCAAAATTGGTTTTAAGAATGTGAACTTGTAGGTTTCGGTCACATCATTCCCGTAACCCATCTCGATGACGTCTCCCGGGAACTGCCGTAGTACAGACATAACCTCGGATGCCGCATCGGCGCTTTTCTCTCCCCAGTCGTCCATAGTCTGTTGAAAACGCTTTTGCGGCGTTACGGGAAGAATTGCAAAGGCTAAAACGAAAACACAAATCAAAGTAAGTTGGGGACTTGGCGCAGACCCTAGGGATTTGACGAAGCGCAAGAATAGGGCCACGGTTACCGGGAACACTGGAATAATATGATACCAGAAGGTCCCGGTGACGGATGACGGATAAAGGGCCGCACCAATACACAACGTCAACATGGCAAAGGCGAGGACGTCTTTGCGAGATAAATTATCGCGAGCCCGAAAATAGGCGATAAGAAGGGCAATGGCCGCGGGGGAAATAAAGGCCAGGGCGTAACGCAAGGAAAATAAGAAAAGATCAGGAACAAAGCTGCGGGCTAATATGACGCTACGCACCCCCTGCATATAGTTTTCTAGGGAAACCTGAGGCAATGTGAATGGGGCTAGGAATACGACCAACGAAACTACCGCCCCAACCGGCCAGACGATCAAATACCGATCCGAACAATAAAGAATGATGATCGGCAGAAAATAAATGAACGAATGCACTTTTAGATTAACCGCTAGGCCCAGAAAAACCGCGACGAGGACAGGCCCAACCCAGATGTTCGCCCGGTAGCGTCCAAAGCTTCCTGCAACCAAGGCCGACGTTACAAAGAATATGATGTGTGGTTCTGGGCGGTTCCAGAGTGAGTAGGGAGCCGCGAAAAGGAGGAAGCTGGCGAATATAAATAGTCCCAGGCCCAGGTATCTGAAACCAACTTCACGCCAAAGATAAAAGCAAAATAGCATCAGGCTTACTCCCGAAGCAGCTAACCCCCCCAGCTTGCTAGCCAGCACCGATCCGCCAAAAATGGCCAGATAAAAAGAATTGACCAAAAAGATGATTGGGCCGTAGGCGACAAGAAGAAAAGATTCAGAATCGACGGGATTATACACAGATCCACCGCTTACCAGGCGCCAAGACCGGAAGGCCACATTGGGTTCAGCGTGATCCACGTAGGAAGCGAAGGTGCCGTAACGGTAAAGGGCGTACAAATGAAGAAACGTAGCGCCAAATCCCAGGATCACGAAAACCCACGGCATATAATTTTTTTTCTTAACGGTCATTTAACCTTCTTCTTTCAAGAAAAGGGATCTTGCGTTATGGCGTTTCGGGCACGTCGTTTTCCGTCGCTTTAGCCCAAAGTGACAGGACTTTAGCGTCGCGTTGATTCCACCATTCACATAAATCCCGCGGCAGGGTGACCCAGGCGCTATCGCCTTTCGCAATGGTTTTTAATAGTTTTTCATAGCAATGGATCCTCGACCCGCTTTTCCTCCAACAGCTGTCCCGCAACCAAGTTCCGGAACCTTTCCCTCTTTCAGGAGTATTCGCTTTAAGAAAGTTTTGTAATAGGTGCAAAAATTGTTTGCTCGCCCATAGAGAAAAACACATTGTTTGATATTGCAAACATTGGCAAATGGATCGTGGGATTCCTTGACCTGACGGTCCGTTCTCATTGGCGTCCAATTCTTGTTATTTCCTAATTCCAAACCCGATGAAGAATATCGGGCTTAACATTTTCCACCAATCCAAAACAGGCCTCATCTTGGTATTGCCGATACGCTTTGGTGGGTAAATTTTTGATACAGGAACCTCCGTTATACGATGTTTCGACTTAATAAGATTCATTAGGAGGTAGACTTCCAGTTCATAATGATCGAGCCAGCGCTGGTCAAGTTTGATCATTTCATCGGAAAGGATGGAAACCCTTATCGCCCTAAATCCGTTCGTGCTTTCTGTAATTTTCTTCCCACAGACTAAACCCAGCAGGAACGGATGAAGCCGGGTTGCAATTTTACGGTAAACTGGCATGTCTCCGCCATAACCGCCACCGTCGAGAAACCGAGATCCCATGACAAAATCCATGTTGTCGTCGCAAATGGGATCCAGCAGTCGTGGAATTTCCAGCGGATTGTCCTTGTTGTTTCCGGCAATGGTAACGGCAATATCATAGCCTTCCCGCTGCGCCAGGTCGTAGCCGGTCCGAATGGCCGCGCCGACTCCCAATTCCGAGCCTAGGCTGATTACTTCATCGGCACCGGCCACTTCGGCCGCACCGGCCGTATCGTCAGTTGAGCCGTCATCGACGACGAGGATTTTATCGACTAGTTCCGGCGGTACACGACGTATGACGTCGACAATCTTGACCTCTTCATTATATGCCGGCGCAATAAGCAGGATCCGCTTTCCCTTATACATCAACAGCCATTCTCAACCCCTTCTGCGCCTAAGAAAACATTTCTACCGCAGCGCGAACAAGAATAGTTTCCGTTCTCGATCTTAGTCAGGGTCATGCCAGAACGACAAACGGTCCCATGGGCAGTTGCGGGTACACCGACAACCAGGCTATAAGGCGCAACCTCGTTCGTTACGACTGAACCGGCACCAACCATGGCATAGTCACCGATGGTTACCCCCGGACCGATAACCGCTCGTGCACCTAATGAGGCCCCCTTGCCGATCCGAGTTTCCAACAGCCATATTTGTTTATCTGAATAGCGCTCGGCAATTTCTGGAATATCCTGCTGCCGAGAACTCCGAGGATGGTGATCA
>CAZWKO010000145.1:0-6668 GCA_964634925.1 uncultured Vicinamibacteraceae bacterium | reverse complement strand
CTCTCGACCAATTAGAAACACCAAATACGCCAGCAGGCCAGACATCACAGATTGAGCCAACAACACAACTGCCTGGCCAAGAGCTGCGTTATTCGGAAACAGCGAGTACACGAACGCAGTCCATCCAATATACGGAACACCCGGATAATAACTTTTGTACTCAATCCCAAAGTGGGGGTAGACATACCCGCCACCGGAGTTGAGACTACGCGCCATATCGTGGTACTCGAAAAGTTCAGGACTGCTGTACGTACCCAGGACAAACACGACAAGAAATCGAGTCAACACTCCTACACCGACAACGAGTAGTGCGACCTTTGTCGTTCCCCACCCGGCGTTGGATGCAGTAACCGTCGCCTTGGACGGGTCAGATACGTACTCCGCCATCTATTGATTATCGAGTCGCCGAGCACCACGGAGGGTGTTCACAATGCCGTAGTTTCCTTCGTGGCAGTGATATTCATAGAGTGGTCCCTCGTCGGCCCACATCGGAATCTCCGCACTCCAGCTCCGCTCCCAAGTCGCGGGATCTTCGACAGTGAACTCGTACAGAATCCGATCTTCCGCCGTCCGAGTGAACCGTTCCACAACCTGCAATGTCGAACTCGCTCCTTGAAAAGACGTCTTTTCAGAAAAATTCGAGGTCTCAACAACCAGCGTATCCCCATCCCACCGACCGCGAGATGCCCCTGGCCACTGTCGAATTTTGTCCGATATCGATGGTCGCCCATCTGTTGCCACAATCCGCGGCGAATTATTGGCCATCTCTGGGAAAATCACCACAACGCCAGGCGCCTGAAAAATCTGATACAAGTCATTGTACGGTGGCGGCAGCATCGGCGGCCCCTCATGGGTCCACACCAAACAACGTTCTTGGTGAGGGCGTTCTTGATAACTATCGGTTCCACGTGCGGCTCTCCTCTCATCGGCCCGACGCTGTGCGTCCGGAATGAGAGGTGGTATGCGTCCATTCGGTGGGTCCACAATCAGTGAGGTGCGCCGGCTCGACAACGCCTTCGGATTCTCTGTCCGCAGCCACATCGAATTGTCATAATGGGTCGGGTCTGCCTGAACAGTAGCCCGTTCGCGCACATCTCCATCTTCATTCAATGCATCTCGAAATGCGCGCGCGCCCCGTAAGGGGTCAACATCCTCCGCCGTCAAGATCGACGTAAGAGAAGCCATCTCCTCATCCGTCAAAAACTCTCTCCCCTCGAACATCTCAGGTCGCTGCAATGGCGTGAAGGTCTGGGATGTCCAAATACCTTGCAGGTCAGGCACACCTTCTGGGGTGCGCGGCGCAACCCACTCTCGTTCCTGATTATTTTGGGCAGAAGCAATGACTGGCATTGCAACAAAAACACCAATGACAACAAGACAAACTCCGGTGACGACGCTCCTCTTATATCGACGCATGATCAATACTCGTCGTAACCCTCAGTAAGCTCAATGTAAGTACCTGACGGGTCGGTCAAAAACGCGATCTTCAGCTCAACGCTGTCTACCTCACGGTACGTAACGTCAAACTCAATGCCCTTTTCCACAAGTTTCTGGCAAAACGCTTCGAGATCATTCACTTCAAAACCAATATGGTCGAGTGCACGTCCACGTGTTGGAGCCGTGGGGCCATCCGCATCGCCAAAGCTCATATTCATTCCCGGTACGTCCGTAGTGGTCTGGATCCGCCCGCGCGGGCGAATATTCAGGTCGAACACTTCGGTATACCAGTCAAGTAATTCCACATAATCAGGCGTCCAAAAATGAATGTGGTACCCGGCAATCGGAACATGAAGTCCTGGGTCTTCTTGTAACTCAACCCAGACACCATCCGGCGCCATGACATATGCGTTCGGAAGACCCTCAGCACCTATAAATTCAGGACCAACCTCCATGCCCGCAGCGCGCCATCGTTCAACAAACTCAGATGTATTGCGCACCTTAAACCCGAAGTGATCTAAAACTGAACCCTGCATCGGGCCAGTTGGGTCCCGTTCTGTCAACGCGATAAGAAAGTTCGGTAATCGAATAGCTGTAAGAGGACCTTTCTGAACAACTACACCTCCAAACCACTCGACCCAAAGCTTTTCATGAACCTCGATATCCGATACGTTTAAGTGCACATGGCCATAAGTAATGCCATTATCGTTGGGAGTGGCCAGCTGCGCATGAGCCGGAACCGAAAATACGGTCACCGCAGCGACAAGCATAATATTCAGTAGAAGTTTCATAGTCACCTCTCTGTAGAATGGCTAGTGTATCCCGCCTAAGATTTAGATGGGGAGGATAACTACCAATGGATAAGTGCCAGAAAACGCCGATTTGTTCTCTTGGGATAGCGATTGCCACTGCAATCACGTACGCATGTGGAACTCCGCCCGAACCCAGCGACGTCGCTATCACCGAAGAATCAGAAATATCTAGAGACTCAGACCCCTCTGCCACACCAGAGTTTCGTGTGGACCCATTCTGGCCACGACCGTTGCCCAATAACTGGATATTAGGCCAAGTTGCCGGCTTGGCTGTTTCAAACAACGACAATATCTGGATTCTGCACCGCCCAAGCACACTTGATGTTCGTCAACGAGGGGAAGAAGGCATGTGCTGCGTTCCGGCCCCGCCAGTCATTGAATTTTCTCCAGACGGTAGTGTCCAACGCTCCTGGGGCGGACCAGGAGACGGTTACGAGTGGCCAGCGAGTGAACATGGCATTTACGTCGACGACAATCAGGACGTCTGGATCGGTGGAAATGCTGCGCCTGACTCACAGATCTTAAAATTTTCATCCGACGGAGAATTCATCCTCCAGATCGGTCGGTCCGGGCAAAGCGGCGGAAGCAATGACACCGACAACCTCGGACGCCCTGCTGGATTTACGGTCGATGAGAGCGCGAATGAGGTTTATGTGGCCGACGGCTATGGAAATCGACGAATCATTGTGTTCGATAACACCACCGGTGCCTACAAAAGACACTGGGGGGCGTACGGGGAAACGCCACATGACGAACCCTTACCGGCCTATGATCCTGCCGCCGAAACAATTCGTCAATACCGAAGCCCCGTTCACGATGTAACGATTAGTACGGATGGCCTCGTCTACGTTGCCGACCGAACCAACAATAGACTTCAACTATTTCAAAAAGACGGCACCTTCGTACGAGAGGCCTTTATCAGGCCGGACACTCTTGGCAGTGGCTCAGTATCCGGCGTCACGCTCTCTGAAGATACTGAGCAACGTTGGCTTTTCGTTCCGGATGGTACAAATAATGTGGTCTGGATTCTGAATCGGTCGACACTCGAGGTCGTTGACCAATTTGGCCGACTCGGAAAGTACGCAGGACAATTTTATCGGCTGCATAACCTCGCCATCGACTCAAGTGGAAACCTTTATACAACGGAGGTGAATGTGGGGCAGCGAGTGCAAAAATTCGACCGACTACGTTGATCAGGAATCGTTGTCTTCGCGATCTAATCTTGCAAAAAACCATAAAACGAAAGCTACAGCGCCAAGAACTAAAAAGGCGATAGCGATAATTTCTATAAGGTCGATAACGGCACTAGTGGTCATACTCCGTTCCTGTTCCTGCAAAGGACCAAGGTGTCTCTGGCAACGATTAGTCGACTATGCTTATGAGAGTAAATCAAACTATGCACACAACCGCAAAATTCTTCGTCGGTCAAATTATCCATCATATTAAGTTCGACTACCGAGGTGTAATCTTTGACGTTGATGCAACGTTTCGTGGAACGGACGAATGGTACACACAGACTGCCCGATCACAACCTCCTCGAGACCTGCCGTGGTATCACGTACTCGTTGATGGGACAGACCAAACGACGTATGCTGCAGAACTCCACTTAGAGCCGGACAGCACAAGAAAACCTATCGCACACCCGCTCGTCCATAAGCTCTGTGGTAAGTTCGACACGGATCGCTACATGAGTAATATGCAGGTCCAGTAACGGAACAACTCGCAACACGATTCACCAGCGATGCCAGCCGGCCGATCCAAACATCGTTCCCCGACGCCGAGAACTCCACGGAAGTCAACACCATCTTCGCTATTTCGCATAACTCCACTTTCGCTGCCGCTGTGCCTCACGATTCTCTTATTCGCGTTGTCCTTTCTCCCACGGGTACACGCCACACCAATACTGTCCCAATCCTTTTTTGCCGCGGTCGCGGCATTACTCGTATGGCAGAGCGCCCTGCTATTCAGTCGCCATCGGCACCACCGGACGCTATTACTTGAAACGAATCTACGTCCACAGCACTATGTTCAAGCGCTAGTTCAACTCACTGTCTTCGCATATTGGGGATGGTACTGGCGTCCTGTTTATGACCACTCCACTCTGCTCCTCGGTCAGGTTGTCTTCGCGTACATATTTGACATGTTGCTAACGTGGTCTCGGCGAGAAAAATACGTGCTCGGGTTTGGTCCCTTCCCTATCATCTTTAGCACCAATCTCTTTCTCTGGTTCCGTGATGACTGGTTCTACTTGCAATTCCTCATGATCGCGGTCGGATTTCTTGGCAAAGAATTTGTTCGTTGGAACCGAGAGGGCCGCGAAGTCCACATCTTCAATCCGTCCGCATTCTCACTCGGGCTATTCTCACTCGTCCTTCTCACGACAGGCACAACGTCGATCACTTGGGGAGAGGAAATCGCCACGACGCTTACGCTGGCCCCATCGATTTATCTGTTCCTTTTTTTTGCCGGCCTCGTCGTAATGTATGCCTTCTCCATCACACTGATCGCCGCCTCGGCCGCTGCTGTCTTATTCGGGCTAAGTGCTATCTACACAGCCACTACGGGTGTGCCATATTTCATCGATTCAGAAATTCCAACCGCTGTCTTTCTGGGCTTGCATCTACTCGTCACAGACCCTTCAACGTCTCCCCGGACGCCCTTGGGTAAAACGCTCTTCGGCATCCTGTACGGCACTACCGTCTTCGGTCTCTACGCGGTCCTCGGTAGTTTCGGCGTTCCAACGTTTTACGACAAACTGCTATCCGTGCCACTGCTTAATTTAAGCGTCCAAGCCATCGACCGGCTTGTCCAATCACTGATCATTCGACCAGCGTTCGAGCGTTTTGCTGTCGCCTTGGCCCGACCAACCGCCAATCTGACGCACATCGCGGTCTGGGTGATTTTCTTTACGATGATGGCACTGGCAGGTGCGACAGATGGTCGACATCGGGGAGACAGCGTCCCGTTTTGGGAAGACGCTTGCAACAACGGTCGCCGGCAGGCCTGTGAACGCCTTCTTCAGATCGAGGCATCATATTGCGGAGATGCATCAGCCTGGGCATGTAATGAACTTGGCCTTCATTACAAAATCGGTGGCGTCGTCGAGCCGGACCGTGAACTCGCACTTAGATATTTTTCCCGCGCGTGCGAACTACGTTTTCAGGCAGGATGCCTCAATCTTTTGGAGTCAGATCCCGGGTATCGAGCCGACCCAAAACTACTCGATCTTCGGCTCTTACTTCGTGAAGGCGGAGCAAATCTCATGGACATGACCGAGACGGCGATTTACTCCCGTGCCTGCGAACACAACTGGATATTTGCCTGCAGACTATGACTCTTCACGCTCGCGTATACCACTCGATAGGATTATTGGCGTTTATTACCTCACTAGGCTGCCAATCGATCAATTCGGATACGGCCACCCGGACGCAAAGACCAGCACTTCCTACGGTGTTAGATGGCTTCAGAGCCGAGTCATGGTATCTCCCAGACGATAACCTCCTCGGCTTCGTCAAAATACCGTCTGGTTCATTTCGAATGGGCAGTGACCGAACCCTCGACTCTCAAGCATTCGAGAATGAGCGATGGTCACCCTCTGCCTCTCAGGGCATTGTCGACGTCGAAGAGTTTTACATCAGTCGATCTGAGGTCACGATTGCACAATTCACAGCATTCGTCGACGACACAGGCGTGCAGGTAAGCACTGCCGCTCTGACAGGGAAACCTGACCATCCTGTTACCTCGGTCTCGTGGCCTGATGCACTCGCCTACTGCCGATGGCTACAGCGAGTCTTGACCACATCAGAGAACACTCCAGCAGCACTTCAGGAACTCTTAGTGGACGGGTGGCGTGTGACCCTACCCAATGAGGCCGAATGGGAGAAGGCCGCTCGTGGTACTGATGGCCGTACGTTTCCGTGGGGCGATACCCCGCGCCCAGATGCCGCGAACTATAATGGCTCAAACACCCAGCCCGTTGGAAACGGCAGATGTGACAACTGTCCGTACGGTCTGTCGGATATGGCGGGGAATGTGTGGGAGCTTACGCGTAGTCGATATCTTCCCTATCCATTCACTGAGACGCCGAGCCTGGATCTCAACACCGACGCACTATTCGTCATGCGTGGTGGTTCCTATGCCGATGGAGCCAATCTTGTCCGCACCACGACCCGAGGTGGCGCAGACCCGGGTGCACGGCGACCGTTTATCGGGTTTCGCGTCGCGATCACGCGCTAGACACTTATCTCAATCTGTCTCAATTAGGGTGCCAAACTCGCCGTATAAGCGGAAAGATTCACAATGTCCTCGATCGACAAGTCAGCTACAGCAATATCCATTAAGTCAGACCATGCACCATTACGCGTGCCTTGCTGAAAGTCATACAGCTGCCTGGCAACATAACTTGGCGAGCGACCAGCA
>CAZWKO010000144.1:0-6733 GCA_964634925.1 uncultured Vicinamibacteraceae bacterium | reverse complement strand
AGATTGCCGTCCTTCGTCAAAACCAAGCGAAGGAAAAAGCGCTCGGCGGGCGTGGACAGAAGGTCACTCTCGAATCACTTCAGCAACAACTCTCCGATGGTGAGGCCAAAGAATTACCTATTGTTATCAAGGCAGACGTACAAGGCACGGCTGAGGTTCTCGCTGACTCCATTGGCAAGCTCGGCGATGAACGTGTAAAAACAGTGGTAATTCGCACTGCGGTTGGTGCGATCAGTGAGTCAGATGTCCTACTTGCATCAACTTCAAACGCTATCGTCATTGGATTTAATGTTCGACCAGATAGAAACGCCACCTCCATCGCAGAACGAGAGGGTGTCGACGTTCGCCTACACTCTGTGATCTACGACATTACTGACGAGCTTAAAAAAGCGATGGCCGGTCTTCTTGAACCAACAACAAAAGAAACGCAATTAGGACAAGCGGAAATCAGAGACACGTTCAAAGTTCCAAAATTCGGTACAGCTGGCGGCTGCATGGTCACAGAGGGAATTATTAGCCGATCAGGCGACGCACAAGCCCGTCTCGTGCGTGACGGGGTGGTGATACATGAAGGTCGCATTGGTTCTCTGCGTCGATTCAAAGATGACGTCAATGAAGTTAAGAATGGACTCGAATGCGGCCTCGCGTTTGAACGTTTTTCTGATATCAAGATCGGTGACGTGGTCGAGTCATTCACGGTTGAGAAAATTGCCGCGACTGTCTAGTTCATTGTCTTATAAGAACTGGTGCCTGCTGTCGGACTTCTGACCATCGTGTTGCACATTTCGATTTCTCGCTCACTTAAGGATAAGAGACGAGTACTAACGAGTATAAAAACACGTCTTCGAAAGCTTAATGTTTCACTTGCCGAGACAAACTACAATGATTTTCACAAACAAGCTCAACTCAGCATCGTGGCAGTTTCGAACCACCGAGATGGTGTCGATAAACTACTAACTGCTGTCTTAACCGAAATCGATCGACGCGATCCTGGCTTGATTATTTCCAGTGAGCTAGAGTGGCTCACCTAGATATTAAAAATAAGCGTTATGGCACACGGCAACAGAATGGAACGCGTTGCGGAACGTGTTCGAATAGAGCTCAGCACACTACTAACTCGGTCAGTACGCGATCCTGCCGTGTCTGCTGTCACAATTACCCACGTATCCATGACCGCCGATTTGCAACTCGCACGTATCTACTACACGGTTCTTGATGGAAGCGATCGTCGTGATACTGCACGCGGACTCCGAAGAGCAAAAACTTACCTAAGACGTGCGATCGGACAGCGCCTACAGCTTAGGCAGGTCCCCGAGCTTCGATTTATATTTGACGAAACCTTAGACCAACAGGATCGACTCGCACAAATCTTTAGCGAAATCGAGGCTCAGCGGGAAACCGCCGGCCAAGAAATAAATGTCGCCTCCGAAGATGACGCTTTAGTAAAAGAATATGAGTCTTAATTCTTTTACCGAGGTCGCAAAGGCTTTAACAGCATATGCACGGGTAGTTCTTTCTTCACATGCAAGACCAGACGGAGACTCTATAGGATCACAACTCGCCCTTGGTCATGCACTAAGAAATCTTGGCCAGACAGTTCACATTGTCAATCAAGATCCTCCGCCACCTTATCTCCAGTCATTGCCAGGCGTCACCACAATTGAGGTCTCAAACACCATCAAGCATGACTACGACGCGACGATTATATTGGAATGTGGCACGCTATCACGTACAGGAGTTGATGGGCTTAATCGTGGGGTGGTAATTAATATCGACCACCATCTCGGGAACTCGCTGTACGGCGACTATAACTGGCATGATGACACCGCGGCCGCCTGCACCGAACAAGTGCACGATCTTATAAAAGAACTCAAAATTCCGCTGACACCTGAAATAGCGATCAACCTATACGCTGGAATCCTAACTGATACCGGTTCGTTCCAACATGCCAACATCACGTCTCGAACCTTTGACATCTGCCGTCGTATAGCAGCAGCAGGCGTAGATGTTGCTGAGGTCGCAGCTAATGTCTACCAAAATAGTTCGATTGGTAAGATTAGAATGACAGGTGCCCTCTTAGATCAAATGCAACTCCGTTTCGATGGACGTATTGCCATCCTACGAATAGACAACTCATTAATACAGAAAACCGGCTGCCTCCCTGATGACATGGACGGACTGATAAACATGCCACTCTCTGCAAAAAGTATTGAGGTTGTCATCATGTTAAGAACAGAAGTTATGGGTACACGCGTAAGTATGCGTTCAAAAAAAGACATCGACGTAAGGCAAATCGCTATTGAGTACGGCGGTGGTGGACACCGCAATGCAGCAGGCTTTTCTACTACATTGCTACAATCCGAACTGGAGTCGAAACTGCTAAAGCAGATTCAGAGAGCTTTCGATTCGCCAACCAACTTAAACCTTGCACCCAAAGCCTGATGTATGGATGGTGTAGTCGTTATTGATAAGCCTCAAAACGTGACCTCGCATGATGTTGTATCTCGTGTGCGCCGCACCTTCGGTATTCGACGGGTCGGGCATATAGGGACCCTCGATCCCATGGCCACAGGCGTGCTTCCATTAGTCACTGGGAGAGCGACCAGACTAGCCTCTTTGCTGTCAGTCGGACCAAAGATTTATGAAGGATTAATTCGGCTAGGGCTCTCTACTGACACATACGACATCACTGGGAACGTTCTGACCGACTCACAAAATCGGTCTGGCTCTGGACTCGTTAGACCACCTACCGAAAAGGAAATTGGAGAAGCCGCAGCACGCTTCAGCGGAACTTTCATGCAAACTCCTCCACCTTTTTCAGCGAAGAAAATTAAAGGAGTGCGGGCCTATCGACTTGCCAGGCGACAACAACCTGTAAACCCAGACGCCGTTAGAGTAACCGTTCACGAATTCAGTATTTCAGATATTACACAGACACACATACGTTGTCGTGTTAATTGCGAACCTGGATTTTATATGCGTTCATTAGCTCACGATCTTGGCTTAACTCTCGGTTGTGGCGCATGCTTAGAAAGCCTCCGTCGAGAGCAAAGCGGTGCTTTTGGACTGCAGCAATGTATCGCACTAGATGACTTAGAAAAGTTGAAGCCTGAGCTTGGTCACCATCTATTGTCTATATCAAATCTCTTGCCTAATTTGCCGCGACTCGTTGTAACGGCAAATGGACAAAAGCGGGCGTCCCACGGCAATGACCTATCCCGTTCGGATATCCTGTCAGCAGATCGAGAATGGGGTGCCGAATCGGTCAGACTTTTTAATGAACGGGGGCAGCTATTGGCGATAGCAAAAGCTAAAGCTGATGAAGGCCTTATTTTGCATCCCATGATTGTTCTAGTGTAGGATCGGCTGTTACGCTAAACGAATATAAAGGAAATAGAGAGAGGTAGTTACAAGTGGCGCTAGCCAAGGAGCGAAAGTCAGAACTTATCGGCTCGTATCAGACACACAGTAGCGACACAGGTTCGCCGGAAGTGCAAATTGCGATACTGAGTGAGCGGATCAGTTATCTGACTGATCATTTCAAAACACACGCCAAAGATCATCACTCTCGTCGTGGCCTTCTTAAGTTGGTTGGGAGACGGCGACGCCTTCTCGACTACCTTAAAAGTAAAGATTCCGAGCGATACACAGGACTGATTAAACGACTCGGCATCCGCAAATAGACGCGAGAAAAATGATAGGTCTGAAAAAGACCGCCCTCCGATTTCTCCGTCGCCTCGCCAAAATCGAAACACTGGAGTAAACCCCTATGCACACCACGCAAGTGAATGTCGGTCGTTCCCCATTGATAATTGAAACAGGCAAGTTGGCAAAACAAGCTGATGGAGCAGTCACTGTTAGGTATGGCGACACAGTTGTCATCGTAACAGCATGTGCTGCCTCACACGCCCGTGAAGGCATCGACTTCCTCCCGCTAACGGTTGATTACCGAGAGTACGCCTACGCCTCAGGCCGTATTCCTGGTGGGTTCTTTAAACGCGAAGCTAAGCCCACTGAAAAGGAAGTTCTAACTAGTCGACTTATTGATCGACCTCTTCGCCCATTATTTCCAGAAGGGTGGAGCCGTGAAACACAAGTTATTGCGTTTTTATTGTCTGCGGACCCAGAAAACGACTCCGATGTTCTTGCACTTACTGGAGCCTCCGCAGCTCTTTCAATTTCATCCATTCCATTTTCAAACCCGATTGCCGCTGTTCGTGTAGGTCTCGTAGAAAACGAAATCGTAATTAATCCGACCTTCTCGGAACGAAAAACAAGCGATCTCGATCTCATTATCGCGGGTAGCTCTGATGCCGTCATGATGGTCGAAGCAGGTGCTAAAGAAGTGCCAGAAGACACAATGCTAAGGGCGCTGGAAGAGGGGCACGCAGCGATACGTGAGATCGTTGCCGAAATAGAAAAAATGGCCACGGCCATCGGCAAACAAAAAACCGAAGTCGTTACAAAATCTATTGATCCGTCTATCAAAAGTGAAATCGAGTCACAGGCACTAACACCACTAGCCGAAGCCATGCGCATTAAGGACAAGATCGACAGTTACGCACAAGTCGATCGTGTTTATGACAGCCTAATCGAATCTATTTCGGAAGATGACACCGAAAGAAAATCAGCTGTTAGTCATGTGTTCAAGGAACTTAAGGAAAAAGTGCTTCGAAACGAAGTTCTAGAGCGTGGACACCGACTTGATGGACGAAGTTTCGATGAAGTGCGAAACATATGGTCAGAAGTGAGTGTACTTCCCCGTGTGCATGGCTCTGCTGTATTTACGCGAGGAGAAACCCAGGCGTTAGTTACGGCGACACTTGGAACCGCAGACGACCAACAGAAAATAGAAAGTGTCGACGGTGAAAGTTACAAACGCTTTATGTTGCACTACAATTTCCCTCCGTTCTCCGTTGGTGAAGTGAAATTTTTGAGGGGTCCTGGCCGCCGAGAGATCGGCCACGGCAACCTCGCTGAAAGAAGCTTGGCGCCGATGGTTCCGACGGAAGAAGCGTTCCCCTATACGGTCCGGGTGGTTTCAGACATATTAGAATCCAATGGATCTTCCTCAATGGCAACAGTCTGCGGAGGAACCTTAGCACTCATGGATGCGGGCGTCCCGTTGGTAAGACCAGTCGCCGGCATCGCAATGGGACTTATTCTTGACGAAGAGAAGGGTCGCCATGCTGTTCTTTCTGATATAGCTGGTGCCGAAGATCACTACGGGGATATGGATTTCAAGGTCGCCGGAACAAGTGACGGTATAACCGCTCTCCAGATGGACATCAAAGTCTCAGGCATTACGACAGAAATCATGAAAGAGGCTTTGGCTCAGGCTCGTTCTGGACGCTTGCACATTCTCGAGAAGATGGGTGCTACCATCGAGTCCCCTCGTGAATCGATTTCCACTCACGCTCCTCGAATCATTACGATTCAAATTCCCGTTGCGAAAATTCGTGACGTTATTGGCCCAGGTGGCAAAACAATTAGAGGCATCGTTGCCCAGACCGGTGTAAAGGTCGACGTCGAAGATGACGGTCGTGTCAATGTTGCATCGACGGACGAAACATCGGCCCAAAAAGCGATCAGCATTATTGAAGAACTGACAGCAAGCCCAGAATTAAACAAAACATATCTCGGAAAAGTTCAACGTATTACCGATTTTGGTGCGTTTGTCGAAATTCTTCCTGGGATTGATGGGTTGCTTCACGTATCCGAGATCGCCCATTACCGGGTAAATGATGTCCGCAAAGAACTTAACGAAGGGGATCAAGTAATGGTCAAAGTGATTAACGTTGACCCTTCAGGGAAAGTTCGCCTCAGTCGTAAGGCTCTTCTTCCTGGTGGTGAAGATTCTAGCGATGGAAATAAAGGGCCGGAAACGGACAAGTCAAAGGGCAGTGATAAACCCTCAGGGCGAAGTAGTCAGGGAAATCGATCGCGCCCATCACGCAACCATCGATGAAACCGGCTGCCATGACAGAGGCTAGTGCATATCAACCGAAATCAACTTAGAAACTCCTGGCTCCTCCATTGTAACCCCATACAACCGATCTGCTATTTCCATTGTCTTTCTGTTGTGAGTAACTAAAACAAACTGTGTGCGCTCTTGAAGCCCTCGCAGCATATCGACAAAACGTCCAATATTTGCGTCGTCGAGCGGTGCATCGATCTCATCGAGTAGGCAAAATGGACTCGGTTTGTATTTAAAGATTGCAAACATTAGAGCCATGGCAGTCAAAGCCTTCTCTCCACCAGACAACAGTTGAATATTTTGAAGTCGCTTGCCTGGTGGTTGAGCAATGATATCAATACCGCTCTCTAGCACATCGGTATCGTCTAACAGCACAAGCCCGGCCCGTCCTCCACCAAATAACGCTGCAAATGTAAATTGAAAATGTTCGTTAACAGCTGTGAAGGCTTCCTGAAAACGCTCTCTCGTTGTCTTGTCAATCCTTTTAATTGCCTCATCAGTAGCTGCAATCGAATCGACTAAATCACGGCGCTGGACCGTCAAAAAATTGTGCCTCTCCTCTAGTTCATCAAACTGGTCAATGGCCATCATGTTTACTGGACCGATACGATCGATCTTGAGTCGTAATTCATCTACGAGTCCATCAACATCTGCTACTTTCTCATCGACCCCCGTAAACTCACCCAACTGAGTATTTTTAGTTTCCTCATCGAAGTCGTTGTCGTCAGATTCTTCGATTGATTCGACCGCCGGTGC
>CAZWKO010000143.1:0-6744 GCA_964634925.1 uncultured Vicinamibacteraceae bacterium | reverse complement strand
GGCCTCGATTATTTAACTCTCGAACGTTTATCGTCGACGTTGTCTGGCGGCGAAGCTCAGCGGATCAACTTAGCAACGTCTTTGGGATCGTCGCTTGTTGGAACACTTTACGTATTGGATGAGCCAACAATTGGCCTTCATCCACGAGATAATGATCGACTCATCAGAATTTTAGTTGAGCTTCGGAGACAGGGAAACACAGTGCTTGTTGTAGAGCATGATGCAGAGATGATTCGTTGCAGTGATTATGTTGTCGACTTGGGTCTTGGTGCGGGAACCAGAGGAGGGAAGGTCGTCTTTGCCGGGCCATACAAGCAGTTAGCTGATGAGACGACTTCGCTAACAGCAAAGTATTTGCGTGGAGATCTGGCAATTCCGATTCCAGTTGCGCGAAAGAAACGTTTGCGGAGTATGGAATGTTTATCGGTCATGGGAGCGTCTGAACACAACCTCAAGGACCTTGATGTCGAGTTCCCTCTCGGTATGCTTACTTGCGTAACGGGTGTCAGTGGTTCCGGCAAATCTACGCTTGTGCACGACGTTTTGTACGCAGCGGTCAAACGAGCCAAAGGAGATTGGAATAAGCGTGTTGGCAGGCATGTTGCGATCAACGGGGTTGAGCTGATCAATGATGTTGTGCTTGTGGACCAAACTCCGATTGGGCGTACTCCGCGGTCAAATCCTGTTACCTATCTGAAGGCATTTGATCCCATTCGTGAGTTGTTCGCAAAAACAAAAGATGCACGTGCACGTGGTTTATCAACAAGTCATTTCTCGTTTAATGTGCCGGGCGGACGCTGCGATGTTTGCGAAGGCGAAGGTGAAATGCGTGTGGAGATGCAATTTCTTGCTGATGTATTCGTGCCTTGTGAACATTGTGATGGCAAGAGATTTAAGCCTCAGGTACTTGAAGTTACCTACCGAGGACGGCGCGTTGATGAGGTTCTGGAGATGACAGTTAGGGAAGCGCTTCAGTTTTTCAGTGCTTCGCCAAAGGTTATCCGTCGACTTCAGGTTTTGGATGAAATCGGACTTGGTTATTTGCGCCTTGGTCAACCTGCGACAACGTTATCGGGTGGGGAGGCCCAGCGCATCAAGATCGCAGCTCACTTAGGTACTCATCATAGCGAGCGGTCGCTGTACATCTTTGATGAACCGACAACTGGGTTGCATTTCGATGATATTGCTAAGTTGTTGTCGGCATTCAAAAAATTGGCTGAAGCCGATCACACTCTTTTGGTTATTGAGCACAACCTCGATGTTATTAAAACTGCCGACTGGATCATCGACTTGGGGCCAGAGGGTGGCGAAGCTGGTGGGCATTTGGTTGTGGCCGGGCCACCGGAGCGCGTTGCTGAGCACGCAACGTCGCATACAGGGAGCTATTTAAAGGAGGTACTGGCAAATAGTCGTACCCATGCTTATGCTGATTCTTAGAACAAATGTTGTGTCTTCCAAGATCTTTTTACCACCGGCCAACGCTGGATGTCGCTCGCGATCTTATTGGCAAGGTTCTTGTACATAGTGCTCCTGCCGGTTTGACCTCCGGTGTCATTGTCGAAGTTGAGGCGTATATTGGTGAAGGCGATGCGGCTTGCCATGCGTCGTCAGGCCTGACACAGCGCAATTTGCCACTGTATGGTCAGCCTGGTCATGCGTATGTCTATCTCAACTACGGGGTGCATTATTTGCTCAACGTAGTGACCGAATCAATAGGGTGTCCAAGTGCGGTGCTGGTGCGCGCTGTAGAGCCAGTTTCTGGCGAAGCATTGATGCGTTGTCGTCGCAATCGTTTAAAGTCTGGTCGTGGATCCAAAATAGCAAGTAACGACCTTTGCAGAGGTCCGGGAAATATTGCACGGTCGTTTGGTATGACCGTTAGGCACAATAGAATGGATATGTGTAAAGACCTCCTGTACATTCAAGATACGGGGCATTCTGTGAGTGCGATCGGCCAGAGTTCACGAATTGGAATTAGTGAGGCGCTCGAGCGAAGATGGCGATTTTTTTCGCTGCAGAGTGAGGCCGTTTCAGGCCCTAGGCGTCTGAATTGCTCCATAGAATAAATTGTGACAGCAAGATTTATCTTTGTTGCGGACGCTCGCGTTCGACTATTACGCGAAGTTCGATCGGTCTTCCATAGCGAAGGAGGCCAAGTGTTACGGTTGAGTCGATCTCAGCATCTGAGATTAATCGCCCGAACGCTGCAACGTCGTCAATTGGTTGGCCGTCGATAGAGCGGATAACATCGCCTGGTTCAATGCCAGCGTTCGCAGCGGCTGACTGACCATGGATTTGCCAAACAACGACGCCACGAGTGTCAGGCGCATCAACTTCCTTGGCTAGTTGTGGTGTCAGAGGGCGAACATCAACCCAGCCGAGTGAACCTCGACGGACTTCGCCGTATTCGGAAAGCTCTTCCATGACGCGACGGGCAAGGTTGCTCGGAACAGCAAAACCGACACCTTGATAACCGCCACTATCGCTATAGATAGCAGTATTTATCCCAACGAGTTCTCCGCTAGCGTTGATTAAGGCGCCGCCAGAATTCCCTGGGTTTATCGCTGCATCTGTCTGAATAAAGTCCTCGTAACTGGCAACTCCAAGGTTGTCTCTACCAACCGCACTTACGATTCCTAGTGTAACGGTTTGACTTAGTTGGAAAGGGTTTCCGACAGCAAGAACCCATTGTGCGATGCGTAGGCTTGACGAATTCCCCCAAGGTACAGTCGGCAATTCGCTCGCTTCAATTTTTAGTAATGCGATGTCAGTTGATTCATCACGACCAACCACCACTGCTTCGTACTCTCGCTCGTCTGCCAAGGTCACCGTGACGCCTCTCGAGTTCCGACCGACAACGTGCGCATTAGTGAGGATATAACCGTTATCGGAAACGATTACACCTGACCCCAGGCTTGGGCGTTCACGATATCCAGACATTCCGGGAGAATCGCCAAAAAAATATCGAAAGAAAGGATCGTTGTCGAATGGAGATCGTTGGCGAACGACCTGTCTTGATGAGATGTTTGTGACTGCCTCTACAGTTTGTTCCGCGATGTCACTAAAGTCTGGTAAATCCGTCAAAAGATTAGCTGGTTGTTCTGAATTGTTTGTTTTTATTGGCTGCCGGGGGACTAACTTCTGTTCGACTGTCGTCCTTGAAGGGAGCACTGTCAACGAAGTTGCTTCGCTGGTAGAAGCTGTACGCAGTGAACCGCTGAGCACTATGCCAGCAATGATGCCTGATGCCAAGGCGAGGAACGCAACGGTAATTGATATGGTACGTGTGGACATAGATAGTTCGTAGAATAGTTCCGATATATATTATCGGCGAATGCTCAGAGTTGTTTTGAATTAGTTATTTCTTATGGATTTAAAGGTTTTTTTGGATTTTACCTATGCAATCAGTCCAGGCAACACGTCTCCGTAAGGGGATGCTATTAAAAATGAAAGGCGTGCTGTGCCGCGTTCTTGATCTTAACCACGCCACACCAGGAAAAGGGCGCGGTTTTGTTCAAGTCAAGATGCGGAATGTACGAACAAGCACGCTAATGGATCACAAGTTTGCTTCCGGAGACTTTGTGGAAAGAGTGATACTCGACTCAAGTGAAATGCAGTTTCTCTATTCCGATAACGACGGATATCACTTTATGGATACCGAGACCTACGAACAAACGCGACTAACGGTCGATGCCTTAGGTGAATCAGTTAAATATCTATTGGCCGACGCAACGATTGTTGTTGAGTCTTTTGAAGGCGAGCCTCTCGGAATTCAGTTGCCACTTACGGTTGACCTTACAGTTCAAGAAACTGCTCCGGCTATCAAAGGAGCGACTGCTAACGCGCAACTTAAGCCAGCGACGCTTGAGACCGGGCTTGTCGTACAGGTTCCACCATTTATTGCTAACGGCGACAGAGTCAGGGTAAATACAGAGACGGGAGAATATCAGTCGAGGGTGTAGGCCACTCTTAAAGAATCTACGGACTGACTGTGAGTGACTTCGTTATGGTCGAAACGGTGGGAGTCGTGCTGTTCGTACTGGGCGTTTGTTTTTTAATTGCGAACTTACGCATATTTTGGCAATACTTCTGTTACATCCGATTACGGTCGACTGCATTAGTTACGTGGCCGTGTGAAAAGCCACGATTTTACGGTTGGCTCCTGGCTTTTGGTGTGGTCGCCGGAGTGCTGGTGTTTATTAAACTCATTGTTCAACAACGGCCGCCTATTCAGGTTCTCGGCGAGGGAATGATGCTTGTTTATTACGCTTATGCTCTTCCGCTAAAGCAACGAATCGGCCAAGGGTTATATGCAAAGGGTATCTGGTGTGACAGCGGTTTTGTGGCTTATCAAACTATTGGAGGTCTCAGTTGGCGAGAGGATTCAGGGATCACTCTCATGATTATTAATCGTGTCCGAACACTTGCGTCGTCGTTAACGGTGCCTCAAATGCATTACGGGGAGGTGCGACGACTTTTGCGAGACAAGATCGCGACTCATGACATACCCTTTTCTGGGAAGATATTCGATCTTGGCACCGACGAGAGAGACTTTATATAACCTTGGGTCGTTGTCCAACGTTTTCTTATCTGGAGAAAAAGTCAACAATGATTCCGATAAGACCAGGCCCACTCGCGATTGGATCATGAAGCCATGCTGGTGGCGTGAACCAGACGAAAGCTAAGATCGCAATTACCATCAGATCGTACTGCCACGTTGCTCGATCGAATGTCCAAAACAGTGCGTGCCAAATCATGCGAAGTGGTAGCGTTAGGATGTCAGAAAATGTCATATTGACAACCTCTTTTCGTCTGAACGAAGTTCGCGCCAAGTGAAATAGATTCGGTCGAGTACTGTTAATACCGATAGGACTAGAATTACCCACAGAACAGCTGCCATTCGATTGGTGAATGCCCCAATCATAAAGAGAACGATACGTTCTGGCCTTTCCATGAATCCAACTTTACATTGAGAAATAATGGATTCTGCGCGCGCTCGTGTGTAGCTCGTCATAATGGAAAACATTAACGTTAATGCGGTAATCAAGACATAGTCTGGGCGGTCGAGCGATGCATATAGATAGATAAGACCAATTAGTAGAAAGAGGTCTGAGAAGCGATCCATGACCGAATCCCAAAACCCTCCAAAATTTGAACTGAGGTTCAGTTCATCTGCTACTTTGCCGTCAATAAAATCAAAGATATTGGCCAGTAGCATGATGAATCCAGCCGTCCAGAATTTTCCATATGCCAATGACCAGCCTGCCCAGGCATTGATAACGACGCCGGTTAAGGTGAGGATGTTAGGGTGAATACGCAGTGCGACACATGCGG
Source organism: uncultured Vicinamibacteraceae bacterium (assembly GCA_964634925.1). Taxonomy (GTDB): domain Bacteria; phylum Acidobacteriota; class Vicinamibacteria; order Vicinamibacterales; family UBA8438; genus DTWD01. The sequence goes on along the minus strand of CAZWKO010000143.1, from coordinate 1,410 downwards.
CGATGATTGCGCGAAGCGGAAACATGCAGGCTGTGCCAATTGTTCCAGTAAATGTCATCTGCCTTGATTTATCCTTAGAACTATGGCCATTCAAACCCTTCGGGATGAGATCGCCAAACTCCCGGAGCAGCCAGGAGTGTACCTGTACTTTAATTGTGATGGGGATACGATTTACGTTGGCAAAGCAAGAGTGCTGCGAGACCGTGTCCGAAGCTACCTCAGTGCGCACGGGAAACATGCGAAGACTAACGCGCTGCTCAAAGAGGTCGTAAGGCTCGAGGTTATCGTCACTGATTCTGTTTCAGAAGCACTAGTCCTTGAAAACAACCTTATAAAACAACGGCGACCTCGTTACAATATTCTCCTTCGAGACGATAAAAATTATCCGTATTTGCAATTATCGATGACTGAGAATTTTCCACGCGTCCTTGTCGCGAGAGAAGTAAAGCGAGATGGCAACTATTATGCGGGACCTTTTATGCCGACGACGTTAGCCCGGAAGACGATGGCATTGACACACCGTCTTTTTGGAATACGTTCTTGCAACGAGGTCATAACGGGCCGGCGAGACCGGCCGTGTCTTGAGTACGACATTAAGCGTTGCGTCGCACCCTGTGTATCAGAAATATGTTCTCAGGATCAGTACAAGGAAGTAGCTGACCAAACACGTCTTTTTCTTGAAGGACGCACCGACGAAGTAGTGAAACGCTTACGGAGCCAGATGCAAGACGCATCAGATGAAGAATTCTATGAACGTGCGGCGCACTACCGAGATGCTATTCGAACAGTTGAAACGCTGCAAAACCGTCAACAGAAAATGGCGACCGCTCAATTAAATAATCGCGATGCCTTTGGGATAAAACGTGGTTCTCAGGGGACGGTGGTTCAGGTGTTTCAAGTGCGGAATGGTCGTGTGGTTGAGCGAATTGAACTTGTTGCGGATGAAGTTGCCATGACGACAGAACGAGAGGCTGACATTGTTCAGACGGCTATCCAGCAGTTTTATTCAGTCCACGAGGTTCCCGCTGAGGTGCACGTGCCGGTTGATATCAATATTCAAGATCGTGAAGCCATGGAAACGTTTTTGGCGTCTCGTGCAGGTAGGCGAGTCAAAGTGTTTCAACCGAAGAGAGGCGATAAGCGTGGGTTGCTTGATCTTGCCATTCGTAATGCTGGACTTTCTTATGACTCTCGTTATAGCGAGGAAACCTCAGTCGACATGGCCGCGCTACAGGAACTTCAGACTGTATTAGCGTTGCCGATGTTGCCCCACAGAGTCGAGTGTTTTGATATTTCAACGATACAGGGTCGCGACACAGTTGGTTAGAAGGTCGGTTGCGCCGAATGTGGGATGCAGCGAACTGAATATAGAAAGTTCCGGGTGCGAGGGGTTGCTTAACAAGAAACGAC
>CAZWKO010000142.1:0-6751 GCA_964634925.1 uncultured Vicinamibacteraceae bacterium | reverse complement strand
CCGATGTTCACGCCACTGAGAACATTCGATTTCTTACCCAGAGTCCACTCACGTACCTTCACGTATTCCCGTATTCGGACCGACCAGGGACTGAAGCGTCAAAGATGACAGGGAAAGTGCACGGTAAAACAATTCGAGACAGAGCCAGGGCGGTGCGTGAGGTCGGCTCAATGTTGTCGAAACAATTTCGTGTTGCGCAGGTTGGTCGCGTTCGCCCCGGACTAACTCTGCGGCAGAAAGAGCGCTCAGTGGTGTTGACGGATAACTATCTTCGTGTGCAAGTACCCGTCTTCCCTCCTGGAAATGCTCGTGTGCACGTTCGGATTCTCACGGCTGCTGATTGCCCGGCTGGTGAACTCGTCAATGAATCGTTGGTGTTGGACTCATAAGTGTTTCAAGGACTAGTTTGTGTATTCCTCAGGGAGCAACTGTGCCGCTTTTTGTGCGGGTGAAGGGGTGCTGCCTTCGACCAGAAGTTGGCCACAAGCGGCTCGGATGTCAAGACCGCGACTCTTTCTGACTGAAACAATGAGGTCGGATTCTGCAAGGGTGCTTGCAAATTTGTTGATCTGATGCTCGCTAGGACGCCGGTACGGTATTCCCGCAGCTTCATTGAGAGGAATCACATTAACTTTTGCTCTGATGCCGGCCAGTAGCTTTACGAGGCGCTTTGCGTCAGTGACTGAGTCATTGACATTACGCAGGAGCACATATTCAAATGTAATGTGCTCGCGACGCTTGGTTGGGAAACGGCGGCAGACTGCAATTAATTCGGCCAGTCTGTATTTGCGGTTGACAGGAACCAGTTGGTCACGTAGGTCTTCTGTTGTTGCGTGAAGTGATACGGCTAGGTTCGGCATGACTGATTCGTTGGCTAGGCGTTCGAGAGCCGGAAAGACACCAACGGTGGATAGTGTGATGCGTCGCGGGCCAACGGCGAGGCCACAGTCAGCCCCTAAAATCCTGAGAGCTTTCATCGTTTCGTCGTAATTGTGTAAGGGCTCACCCATTCCCATAAGGACAATGTTGAAGCGCCGGTCCAGAAGTTTGAGCGCGTGGGCCATGACTCTGACTTGTCCGACGATCTCGCCGGCGGTGAGGTTGCGGAGTAGCCCCATTTTTCCGGTTAGGCAGAATGTGCATTGCATGGCGCAACCAACCTGAGTTGAGACGCAAAATGTCATTGCTGGTGTGTCGGGGATGAACACTGATTCGACCTGTCGATCGTCGTTGAGTTTCATCAAAAACTTAACGGTTCCATCGGAGGACGTACTTCGATTGGACACCGTAGGTGCAGGAATGATGAATCGTGCTGCAAGTTCAGTTCGTAGATTCTGAGATAAGTCTGTCATCTCAGAAAAATCGGTAATGCCCCGTTTGTAGATCCATTGGTAGATCTGGCGAGCGTGAAAGCCATGCGCACCGAATTCTTCAAGCGCCTCGGCGATCGCGTCTGGTTCGAATTCTGTGAGGGTGCGAGGAGTGGACATAGCAGTGAATGACCTCGTTGAGAAGCACGCATGGTACCACGGGCACCTTTGACGCGTGACTTGGGTGGCATGCATTCTGTGGTATCATTTACACACTTGGCAGATCGCTTTTAGTCCTTACAAAACAATAAGTTGCAAGGATATGACATCACTCGTTGCACCTGATTAGGTAGCTACTTTTTCCGAACATGATCGAGCGACAGGTCTTCAACAATGGGCTTTGCCTGCTGACCGAGTCGATGCCGGCGGTGCGCTCCGTGAGTTTAGGGGCTTGGTTAACTCGTGGATCCCGCCATGAAAGCCCTGTTCACTCCGGTATTGCGCACTTTGTTGAGCATATGCTCTTCAAGGGGACGACTTCTCGAACCGCTGAAGGCATTGCCCAGGAGATTGATTCAATTGGTGGGCACCTTGACGCGTTTACTGCAAAGGAATGTGCCGGTTATTACGTCAAAGTGTTAGATGAGCATCTGCCCCGAGCGGTTGATGTGTTGAGTGACCTTCTTTTGAATCCAGCGTTTGCTGACGAGGATATCTGTCGCGAACAAAATGTTGTTGTGGAAGAGATCAAAATGGTGGAGGACACCCCAGATGATCTTGTGTACGAAATTTTCACGACTAGCTTTTGGCCGGACCACCAATTAGGAACGCCAATATTGGGGACGGCGGAGTCAGTCCGAAGCTTTGATGCCGCTGCTCTTCGAATGTATTTTTCTGATGCATACACGGCTCAGAACTTGGTGATTGCAGCTGCTGGGAATATTGACCATGCAGCGATTAGCGCACTTGTCGGCAATGCATTTTCGGCGCTACCGGTTAGCAGCGAGTCGGTCGAGACCACCAAGCCAACAGTCAATATTCAGCTTGAGATTCGAGAAAAGGATCTAGAACAAGCACATCTCTGTCTTGGGACACGTGGGTATGAGCACACGCATCCGGACCGGCATGCGAGTTACATTCTGAATGCCGTTCTCGGCGGGTCGATGAGTTCCCGTTTGTTTCAGAAGATCCGAGAAAAACGGGGCCTCGCATATGCCGTCAGTAGTGGTCTGACTTCCTATCGTGATGTTGGTAGTCTCACCGTGTATGCCGGATGCGATGGTGGGGCTGTACGACAAGTCATTGATCTGGTTGTTGACGAAATGGAAACGCTTAAGCAGCATCCGTTGGCGGACATTGAATTGCAGCGGGCCAAAGACCATCTACGGGGTAGTTTTGTGCTTGGCCAGGAGAGCACCACAAGTCGAATGTCGCAGCTTGCACGTTCTGAGATGTATTTTGAGCGTCAGATTGATGTCGCAGAAACACTAAAAGCCATCGATTTGGTGAGCCAAGAAGATGTTCAGCGCGTAGCGTGTGACTTGTTTCAAAAAGGTGCATTGGCGGGAACGGTAGTTGGCCCATTAACGAGAGCGGATGTAGATGCTTCGCAGCTTGACCTGTCTTGATCATGGTTTTATTTCACGGAATGACGGCTGAGTAGGATGGCAGTTGAACTAACGGTGCTGGGTAGCGGAAGCGCAGGGAATGCGACGCTTCTTTCGTACGCTGATACGAATGTGTTGATCGATGTTGGGCTTAGCTGTCGCGAAGTGTCGCGGCGATTGGAAAGAATGAACGTGAATCCGGAGTCCATTAGCGCCATCATGATTACGCATGCTCATGGGGACCATACGCGTGGTGCTCGCGTGTTCGCCCGTCGCCATGGTGTGCCCGTCTATACGACCAGTGGTGTGTGGGATGAGTGGGGTGTTACGGACATACCGACTGCTTATTCATTAGATCTTGACACGCTCGTCGATCTATCCGGATTGCGGTTTATGCCTTTTGAGATTTCACATGATGCTTCGGAAACATTGGGATTTCGTATTGTCACACCTGAGGGGATTATTGGCTATGCGACGGATGTTGGGGTCATGACTTCCGATCTTATTGAGTCATTTCGTGACTGCAATGTGCTCGTTGTTGAATCTAATCACGCCACAGAGTTGTTACGTGTGAGTCCGTATGCGCAGTCGACGCGAGAGCGAATCGCCGGCGACAGTGGACATTTGTCAAATGAGGCACTGGCGGAATTTATTGAGCTGCATCTCGGCCCCAATGTTAGATGTCTGGTGCTGGCTCATCTAAGTCGTGTAAATAATGTGCCTGAGCTTGCAGACGTGTCTTGTCGTGAAGCCCTTGCGGCGTGTGGGCGCTCGGATGTTGAGGTGGTACTTACAAGCCAGGACTGTCCAGCGAAGACAATAGATCTTGGTGTGTTGTTACCGACGATGACTGCTTTTTCCGTTGGTACTCGTCAAACAGCGTTACCGTTTCATTAGGGGTAGGAATGATTCCTCGTTATACACCGTCAGAGATGGGTCAACTGTGGAGCGACCAGCGTAAGTACGATATGTGGTTGCGTGTTGAAAGCGCTGCGGCAGATGCGATGGCTGACCACGGCCTGATTCCGCTTGAAGCAGCGCGGGATATCCGCGAAAAGGGCAAGGTCGACGCAGAACGGGTGGATGAAATAGAACGTACGACCCAGCATGATGTGATTGCCTTTACGACAGCTGTTGCAGAGCATGTGGGGGCCTCTGCAAGGTGGTTGCATTTTGGGATGACCTCTTCAGACGTGATTGACACTGCTCACGCGTTACAAATGCAAGCTTCTACTGATCTGTTGCTTAAGGACCTGTCGGCACTATTGCAGGTTGTTCGAGGTCGAGCGGATGAACACCGGCGAACTCCAATGATCGGGCGAACCCATGGCGTCCATGCAGAACCAATGACGTTTGGGTTGAAGTTGGCGCTGTGGTTTGCCGAGTTGGTTCGTGATTACAACCGTTTAGTACGGGCGCGGGAAGCGATTAGTGTGGGGAAGCTATCTGGTGCTGTGGGGACCTATGCTCATTTGGATCCCTCAATTGAGCAGGCTGTCTGTGATGCACTTGGATTAACGCCCGCACCGGTCGCGTCGCAGGTTGTGCAGCGTGACCGTCATGCGGAATTATTGAGTGCATTAGCGATCACGGCTGCGTCCCTCGAAAAGTTTGCTGTGGAGGTGCGCGGGCTCCAGAAGACCGAGATCGGTGAAGTTGCTGAGCCATTCGCGAAAGGGCAAAAGGGTTCATCGGCAATGCCGCATAAGCGCAATCCGATCGGGTGCGAACAGATTACGGGTCTGGCGCGCTTAGTGCGTGGTAACGCGATGGCTGCGCTTGAAAACGTGGCACTTTGGCATGAACGCGACATTTCACATTCATCCGTTGAACGGGTGATTGTGCCGGACAGTTTTTGTGCACTCGATCACATGGTCAGGCGTTTTACCCGCATTGTTGAGGGTTTGGTTGTCTATTCGGAAAGGATGCGTGACAACCTTGAGCGGTCGCGGGGAGTAGTGTTTTCTGGCACGGTGCTATTAGAACTAGCAAGCCGAGGTGCTTCACGCGAAGACGCGTACGTGATGGTGCAACGAAATGCGATGCGTTCGCATGACGAGAGCCTCGATTTCAAGTCGTTGTTATTGGGTGATTCCGAAGTGATGGCGGTGTTGTCGAGTGATGATATTTCACGAGCTTTTGATCTTGACGTACAGCTTCGGCATGTAGACGCGATTATGGATCGTGCATTTGCGAACCATGTTTTGGAGGGATCGTGAAGGCCAAGGTTTTCGTTACGTTGAAACCGTCAATTCTCGACCCGCAAGGTAAGACAATCACGGGTGCTTTGCAATCTCTTGGGTGCGATGATGTTCAGGATGTTCGTCAGGGCAAGTACTTTGAGCTCGACATTGCGGCAGAGACTATTGACCAAGCGCGGACTTTAGCGTCGGAGGTGGCTGATAAGTTATTGGCCAACCCGGTAATCGAAAGCTACCGAGTAGAAATCGAATGAAGTTTGCCGTTATCGTTTTTCCAGGCTCCAATTGTGACCACGATGCGCATTACGCGCTGACGGAGGTATTGGGACAGCAGGTGAACCTGATCTGGCATAAAGATCAGGACCTTAAGGGTGCAGATGTGGTCGTGCTTCCCGGCGGATTTTCGTACGGAGATTACCTGCGGACTGGGGCAATTGCAAAATTCTCTCCGGTAATGAGTCGGGTGACCGATTTTGCTGCTGCCGGCGGCCCCGTCATCGGTATCTGTAACGGTTTCCAAGTGCTTTTGGAAGCGGGTTTACTGCCAGGTGGGATGCGGCGGAACCAGACACTGAAATTTATTTGTGAACACGTTCATCTTCGAGTTGAGGCGAACGACACTCCGTTTACCCACGACACGACAGTAGGCCAAGTTCTTCGGATTCCCATTGCGCATGGTGAGGGTAATTACTATGCCGATGGTGACACAATTCGATCTCTGCAGGAACACGGCCAAATAGTATTTCGGTATACCGCTCCTGATGGAAGTCTTGACGACGCGTCGAACGTTAATGGTTCGGTCGATGCCATCGCGGGAATCTGTAATCGTGACCGCAACGTTGTGGGATTAATGCCACATCCGGAGCGCGCCTGTGAAGATGCGGTCGGCAGTCGAGACGGGCGTGTAGTGTTACAGTCGGTTTTGTCGGCTCTTAAGGGTTTTCCGGTGGACTCATCGTGAGTTGCGGGTAACGGATGATGTATTTAACAGGAGATGTAGTGGCAGGTTATGGCTTGGAATATCTTGGCTGTATCCGCATGTCACCTACGAGTTGAGTCGTGATTGATCAGGACACGATAACGTCGCATGGCCTTACGGTTGACGAGTACGATCGCATCGTCTCCATCCTTGGACGAGATCCGAACCTACTGGAACTCGGTATCTTTTCAGTAATGTGGTCGGAGCACTGCAGTTACAAAAGTTCTCGCGTTCATCTAAAGACACTACCTACTGACGGGCCTCGGGTTCTCCAAGGGCCAGGCGAGAATGCCGGTGTTCTTGATATAGGTGATGGGTTGGCCGCGGTATTCAAAATCGAATCCCATAATCACCCCTCATTTATTGAGCCCTATCAGGGAGCGGCGACCGGTGTTGGTGGCATTATTCGAGATATTTTCACGATGGGTGCACGTCCAATTGCGTTATTGAATTCGCTCCGGTTTGGTGAGCTGGATACACCGCTGACGCAGCGGTTAGTAGAGGGCGTCGTCGCAGGGATTGCAGGTTATGGCAACAGTATTGGCATCCCTACGGTTGGTGGTGAAGTGGCATTTGATAAGTCGTATGCCGGGAATCCGTTGGTAAATGTGTTCTGTCTTGGAATCGCACCGGTAGACGGAATTATCAAGGGGC
>CAZWKO010000141.1:0-6771 GCA_964634925.1 uncultured Vicinamibacteraceae bacterium | reverse complement strand
CCCTGGCAACCGTGTTTGGTTAAGGATCGTTGTCCCACTGCTCCTAAACACCTATCCGAATATTATCACGCATTAACTATCGAGAAACTCCGATATCACGGAGTATTCGGTCACTTTCCCGCCACCCTTTACGGACACGGACGTGCAAATCTAGAAACACGCGCGCACCAAAGAACCGCGAAATTTCTTCTCGAGCCTCCATTCCTATCTGTTTGATTCGCGCTCCGCCTTTCCCAATAACCATAGGTTTATGGGAGTCACGGTCTACGATGATCGAACAGTAAAGCCTCATCAAGCCATCGGAATTTGTCTCATCAAATCGATCAACGACTACGGCCGTCGAAAATGGAAGTTCGGCCTCCGTGTGGTGCAGCACCTGCTCACGAACCATTTCCGCCACAATAAATCGCTCCGGCTGGTCAGTAAGATAGTCATCCGGATACAGCGGCGTGCCCTCTGGAAGATGTTCCCAAATCAATCCTTCCAAGTCAGAAATACCATCTCCGGACAAAGCAGAAATAGGCACTAACCCGACAAACTCCCTTTGCTTTCGATATCGATCAATGATCGGAAGTAGTCGGGGCTTACTGACAAGATCAATCTTATTGAGCGCAAGAATCACAGGACCAGTTGCACGAGCTAACAAATCAAGTACAAAGCGATCCCCGGCACCGCTAGAAGCAGCCGAATCAACCACCATCACTACCACATCCATTTGAGTAATCGCTTCTACAGCCTGATCGACCATCCGAACGTTCATGCGATGTAACGGCCGGTGGATTCCCGGCGTGTCAACAAAGACTGCCTGACCAGGCCTCGCCTCTGTACCATGCTGCACACCGAGAATTCTGGTTCGCGTAGTCTGTGGTTTATCAGAAACAATCGCTATCTTGGTGCCAATAAACCGGTTAATCAGAGTTGATTTCCCGGCATTGGAACGTCCGATGAGAGAAACGAAACCAGACCTCAACTTAGTTAATCCGATTCGTTAGAAAAGCGTCTCTCAAGTCGCACTCTATGTACTCGCCGTCGCTCTGCTTCAAGCACTGTTACACGCAGGTCATCAATATCAAAGGTTTCACTCACCTGTGGCACCCGTCCCAAACGGGCCAAGATGTAACCAGCAACCGTTTCGAATCCTTGCGACTCAATGGTGACTCCAAGCCGTTTAGTCATATCATCGATGCTGACACCACCGCTAAAAACAAACGTGCCAGCCCCCTCTTCCACAATCGGATCTGTCTCCACGTCATATTCATCGCGAATCTCGCCAACAATCTCTTCAAGAAGATCTTCAATCGTCACGAGCCCAGCCGTGCCACCGTACTCATCGTGAACAACCGCGCTCTGCACGTGTTCGAGCTGTAATTCCTTAAGAAGTTCCGCAACACGTTTCGTTTCTGGCACTACGTATGCCGGTCGCAATAACTCCTCTACGACATGATCGCTTCCAGGACGATTGCCAAGTGCGACCAAGTCTTTTACGAACACAAATCCAGTCACCACATCCAAATTGTTTTCGAAGACTGGCAATCGTGAGTACTGCTGTTCCGTAAATAGTTTTCTCAATTCATCTAAAGTCGCATCAGACGACACGGCTATGATGTCTGGGCGTGGCGTCATTACCTCGCGAACAAGAGTGTCACCAAATTCAACGACTGACTGCAACAGCGCATGTTCTTCGGCTTCCTGTTCCGATGTATTCCCTCTCTGTCCTGCCTCGTCTTCAGCATCGAAATAATCACCATTAACATTAGCCTGAGCTATTGCATCACCAGTAGCGGTGCCCTGGGTCAGAACCCGTCCCGCAGACAATATTCTAAAAAGCGGTAGAGCCAGTGGCTGCAAAACTCGAATCACAGCTTGCAAAGGAGGCAATAACAATTCCAACACTCGGACCGGATCACGACGAACGATAGCAAGAGGAACTAGATGGCTAAACACGATAACGTAAGTAATTACAACTGCTACAACAATTGCTAAAACCGCAACTCCTCGTGCATCAGCAACGAGCATGGCTACAGTAGCAACCACGGCAATCACTACACCTTCCAGAAAACGAAGTGGCACGAAAAGCCTAATCGGATTTTCAAGATAGCCAAGTCGATCGAGCCAATCGTGACGTTCTGCATCAAGTCGAAGAGACAGTCGCATTAACGCTGCAAATGCCGCCGCTACGGTCCCGACATACACTGTGGCACAGACCAACAGAAACATTACGAGAGGAATCACGGTATGCCCCCAATGCGCCTCAACTTCAATTCGAGTCGAGTCATCTCACCATTGTCACGCTCATGGTCGTAACCAAGTAGATGCAAAAGACCGTGCAGCGCCAATCTCCGAAACTCAGTCCCGGGTCGGTTCCCAGCATTCCGTGCTTGACGTGCTGCTACACCAGTTGCGATCACTACGTCACCGAGATATCGCTTGCCCGTAGAACGCGAGGCAACCGATGCTTCCTCTCCACACAACGGAAACGACAACACATCCGTTACGCGATCGACACCCCGGAATTGAAGGTTAAGTGAACGCATCTTCCGATCGCTCACCATTACCAATGCTAGTTCACCTTTAGCAGACCGTGGCGCTACCTCAACAAGCCAACGGCGAAGTCGATCGGCCCGGATCGTACGACCACGCCCATCCATCACAACGACCTTTAGCTGCCTTTGAACTACCAAAATACCTTCAGAAACACTCTTAGAACAATCTCATCACTTTTCATCGAGTTTAGAATGACTCGCTTCTACCGATGAAGATGATTCATACGCGTTTACGACTCGCTGAACCAAAGGATGCCTTGCGACATCACGGTCATTAAAAAATACCATCGACATTCCGTCTATATTGCGCAAGATGTTTATAGCTTGTACAACACCAGATGCTCTTCCTGGCGGCAGATCTATTTGCGTTATATCTCCGGTGACAACCGCCTTCGACCCAAATCCAAGGCGGGTCAAAAACATTTTCATCTGTTCCGTGGTCGTGTTCTGAGCCTCGTCAAGGATAACGAACGCATCATTTAGCGTCCGCCCACGCATGAACGCTAGCGGTGCGATCTCTATGACGTCACGACCAATCAGTCGTTCGACACGGTCTGCATCGAGCATGTCATACAGCGCGTCGTATAGTGGCCGTAAATACGGATTCACCTTTTCTTGCAGATCGCCTGGTAGAAAACCAAGTTTTTCACCTGCCTCAACAGCTGGTCGCGCTAAAATAATTCGTCTAACCCTCTTCGAGGTTAAGTAGGCAACGGCCTGAGCCATCGCAAGATATGTTTTGCCGGTTCCCGCTGGACCAATTCCAAAGACCACATCATGTTGGTCGATCGCATCAAGATATTTTTTTTGATTTACCGATTTCGGCGTAATCTGACGTTTATCGGAAACACGCAACGGACCTTTTACAAAAAACTCGCGTAGATCCACCTGTAGATCCTGGCCAACTAGCACGGCGGCACGGCGTACATCGTCTCTTGAAAAGTGATATCCATCGCGAAGCAGCCCAACCAAACCATCGACGATTCGCTCTGCCCGCTGAATGTTCAAAGAACTTCCCGTAACCAACAACTCATGGCCATCGGTACGGATTTGCACGTCACAGCATCGCTCTAGCTGTTTGAGATTCTCATCTCGAGAACCAAATAGAGTTTCGATTCCTTCATCAGGAACCGAAATTGTGACGGATAAGGAAGTCGCTGGCACGCGTGTTTAACGTATCGATAACACGCCAGCCGATCTCTGGTCAAGATTGTGCATCACGAATTAGCTATCGAGATGAAGGTCGCGTAGTTGTTGTTTGTCAACCGTGGACGGCGACCCTGCCATTAAATCAACAGCCCCTGCTGTTTTCGGAAAGGCCATCACATCTCGAATCGACGGCTCCCCGGCCAAGATGGCAATTATTCGATCAAGCCCAAACGCTATTCCGCCGTGTGGTGGCGTACCGTACTGCAGTGCATCAAGAAAAAACCCAAACCGTGTTTTCGCGTCAGCATCGGATATTTTCAAAAGGCTAAAGATACTGGCCTGTAAGGCCGAATCATGAATACGAATACTTCCGCCGGCTATCTCACTACCGTTCAAGACGAGGTCATATGCCTGCGCACGAACGCTCGCAGGGTCCTCCTCAAGTCTGCCAAGATCCTCAGGTCGAGGCGAGGTAAACGGGTGATGCATGGATACAAACCGCTGTTCCGTTTCGCTCCACCCAACCAAGGGAAAGTCGGTCACCCACACAAGCGCGACACCATTCTCATCAATTAAACCTTCGCGCTGGGCCAAGAGGGTCCGCAGCTGACCAAGCAACACGGATGCTTCATATCCAAAACCGCCCGCTAAGAGTACTAAATCATCATCTTGAGCACCAACCATTTCCAAGACATGCGTTAAGGCTTCTTCGCCAGCGACTTTTAAAATAGAGCTTTGCACATCGCCTTGCTCAGAACGTCGCACCCACACCAACCCTTTCGCCCCAAGTGCAATAGCTTCGTCAACCAACTTGTCGAGTTGCGCACGCGATTGACGTCCCGCTCCCGGTACAAGGAGTGCCCGAATTGATCCGCCTTCATCAACTAGTTCTCGAAATACTTTGAATTTCCCAGCCCGAAAGGCATCGGATACTTCTTCGACAGACATTTCAAACCGAAGGTCTGGCTTATCCGTGCCATAACGATTCATTGCTTCATCATAGGTAAGGCACTCAAATGGACCAGACACTTTACGGTCAACAACCTGAAAAATTACCTGGATAAGTTTTTCGACGGTTTTAAATACGGTGGACTGATTCACAAATGACATTTCGACATCAATCTGCGTGAATTCAGGCTGGCGGTCAGCGCGTAAATCTTCATCCCGAAAGCACTTAACGATCTGAAAGTACTTATCCATTCCTGAAACCATCAGGATCTGCTTAAAAAGCTGCGGCGACTGTGGAAGTGCATAAAACTCACCAGGGCGTAATCGGCTTGGGACAAGGTAATCACGCGCACCTTCCGGCGTTGACTTCGTAAGTAACGGCGTCTCAATTTCCAAGAAATTCTGTTTGTCGAGACATGTTCTTACAGCAAGCATAATTCGGTGCCGTAATCCGATATTCTTCTGCATCCGATCCCGCCGTAAATCAAGATATCTATAGCGAAGTCGGACTTCTTCAGAGACCGGTGTTTCCTCGTCTATTTGAAACGGCGGTGTTTTTGCCTCGCTCAATAGAGTTAATGACTGAATAGCGACTTCCATCTCCCCTGTTCCGATCTTCGGATTAAGCGTATCGTCAGAACGGCGCTCAACCGGTCCAGTAATCGCAACTACGAACTCAGGTCTGACCTGCTTGACAATTGCCAACGTGTCATCGCCTTCTCTGGCAACGATCTGAGTAATTCCGTAGCGGTCCCGTATGTCAATAAAAATCAGCGAGCCAAGATCTCGAATCTTGTGAACCCACCCCATCAGCACTACATCGGTTCCAACATCACTAGGGCGAAGTTCACCGCAGGTATGGCTGCGTACCAGATTGCGAATATCGTCAGTCACGTGTTCCCTTATCGGCTGCAGCTATTCGCTGCACCACCGCCTCTCTGGCGACGGTCGTCTGGACACCGGAATCCATGTCCTTAAGCGTCACCTCATCGTGCGCAAGCTCTGTATCTCCAAGTATCACTACATAGCGCGCGTTCGTCTTATCAGCCCGTTTCATCTGCGCTCGAAGCGACCGAGCATCGTAATCAACCAACGTCGCAAGTCCACCATTCCGAAGATCCCGTGCAAGCAAGTGAGCTGGCTGACGGGCGACCTCTCCAAGTGCGACAACAAAAACATCTGGCGTTGCCACACTACTCTGTTCGGGCATCGCAAGCACCAGTCGTTCGAGTCCAGCCGCAAAACCAATCCCTGCTCGGTCTGGACCACCGAGTTGTGCGACGAGGCCATCGTAGCGCCCACCACCTAATAGGGCATTCTGAGCACCTAAATTGACGCCAAGCACTTCAAAAGTTGTCCGCGTGTAGTAATCAAGTCCACGGACAAGTCGATGTGAAACTCTGTGCTCAAGCCCCAGCGCAGCCAATTGAGACTGGACGACTTTAAAATGATCGCAGCAGTCATTGCATAAGAAATCAACCGAATGAGGCAACGCATCAATAATCGGCTGATCATCTTTCACCTTGCAGTCATAAATCCGCAGTGGATTAATTTTTGCCCGCCGCTGACAGTCGCCACACAGTTCTGATATTTGACCACCCAAGGCATCAAGCAATGCCTGACTAAATCTGGGCCGACACTTCTGGCAGCCAACCGAATTAATCACGACCTCAGAAGTCTCGATTTTAAGCGCACGAACAAGTGCCGACGCCATTTCAATAACCTCGGCATCAAGCATTGCATCACTGATTCCAAATACCTCAACATCCAACTGATGAAACTGCCGATACCGCCCCTTCTGCGGACGCTCATATCGAAACATTGGACCGAGGCTAAATAACTTAACTGTGGGCAAATGCTGCTCAAGTCCATGCTCGACAAATGTCCGGACCATGCTTGGCGTCGCTTCGGGGCGCAACGTAACACGTTCACCTCCCTTATCCTCAAACGTGTACATTTCCTTCCGAACAATATCGGTCGTCTCACCAGTTCCTTTCGCAAATAGTTCTTCCCGCTCAATTACCGGCGTCCTGATTTCCTGATAGCCATACCGCTCGCAAAGGTCACGAATAACCAACTCGAGGCGCTGCCAACGCCCAACTTCGTTCGGCAGAATGTCGTGTGTCCCTCG
>CAZWKO010000140.1:0-6803 GCA_964634925.1 uncultured Vicinamibacteraceae bacterium | reverse complement strand
GGCCGACATAATTGCTGTTGAAGTCCCCATAAAAGTCATCGGTGTAGTAATGACTTCGTCACCGAAACCGATGCCGAGGGCTAATAGAGACATATGCAGCGCCCCTGTGCAACTTGTTGTACCTATCGCATGTTGTGCACCGAGAAGTGTTGCGAAGCGGGATTCGAACTCGGCAACGGTCTTTCCCGTAGTCAGGGTAGGCCCTCTTAGGACTTCGCCGATAGCATCAAGTTCAGTTTGGCCAAGCGAATGTCGAAAAAACGGAACCTTTGTGGTCAAGATAGTTCACTTCTATGAAAGACGATGACACGAAGAAATTAGACCGCCAACTGAAAATACAACTTATTGTGACGCAGTCTACTGTTCGTTGTCGCCAACCCGGAATCTCAAATGCAAGTAGAAGGCATTAACCGATCATATTAAGAGTTTCTGCCTCGCTTTCTAGGTGGCAACAGGTTTAACTAGGCATACAGTATTGTCAGGGCCTAAAAGTGGTCGATATAGCGTTTCGCAATGGGCTCTGAGACTTTCTGAATAGACCTTCATCTTCTGGATGAAGACTCTGGAAATTTTGGTAGCAGTTGTAATTGGCACATCAATACCTAAATGCTTGTTGGGCGACCGTGTCTTCAGACATGGCTAATTCGATATCTTGACAAACGAACTTTCGCTGCGAGATGATCTTGTTCAGATTTTGAACGTTATAGCAACTGAAAGAGTATTGTGACTGCTGAGCAACCTTGGCACTATCGAAGAGTTTTAGTCACTGGGGCCACCGGACTACTTGGGTCGTGGCTGACGTCATGGCTAGTAGAACAGAAAGCAGAAGTTGTCGCGTTGGTTCGCGATGAGGTGCCGAGAGCCAATTTTCGGAGACTGGGGCTCGACCATCAGGTGAACGTTGTTCAAGGGGCATTAGAGGACTACCAGTTACTCGAAAGAACGATCAATGAATACGAAGTTGAGGTGATTTTCCATATAGCAGCCCAGACTCTTGTTGGCATTGCGAACCGCAATCCAATCTCTACGTTTACCTCAAATATTCAAGGCACATGGAATTTGCTCGAGGCTGCACGTCGGCACACTGGTCTTCGTGCTCTCGTCGTAGCTTCTAGCGATAAGGCTTATGGCACTCAGGCTGATTTGCCATACCGAGAGGAGGCGCCACTAGTTGGGCGACATCCTTATGATGTGTCAAAAAGTTGTGTAGATCTGATTGCCCAGTCGTATTGGCATACGTATCGATTGCCGGTATCGGTTACTCGCTGTGGTAATTTTTATGGAGGTGGCGACCTGAATTTTAATCGCATCGTGCCAGGGACTATTCGTTCACTTCATCAAGGCGAACGGCCGATTGTTCGGAGTGACGGTACTCTCAGGCGTGATTATGTTTACATCAAAGAAGCAGTTGGTGCGTACGTAACGCTTGCAGAACATATGCTTAACGGAAATGCTATCGGCGAATGTTACAACTTTAGTACCAACCATCCGATGCGCGTTATTGAAATTATTAAAGAGATTTCGAGGCTCATGGGTCGAACAGACCTCAGTCCGGTAATTCAGAATCAAGCTACGAATGAAATCCCAGATCAGTTTCTTGATGGAAGCAAGGCTTCGAAAGAGCTTGGGTGGAGCCCACACTACACCTTAGAAGAAGGACTCCGAGAGACGATAGCCTGGTATCAGGAATTTCTGGATGATGATGCAGCGGGGAGGGAGAAATAACTCGGGCAATCGATAGTTGTTTCTCTCCATGAAACTTGAGAATGCGTAGTATGTTGCAAGGCGATCTATTCATTTAGCTCTAACGGCTACAAATCTGTATACCACTTGGTGACTGAGAAATACGGCTGGTCTACCGTCCTTGAAATATATGGCCTGCTCAATACGGGTGAGCGTAGGCGCATTATTGTCTTGTTTAGTCTCATGGTGGTTGGCATGGGGCTCGAGATGCTTGGTATTGGTCTGGTGATTCCGGCAGTGACGTTACTTTTGCAGGCCAACCTTGCTGAAGCATATCCACCATTAGCAGCGATGCTCGAGATGTTGGGTCAGCCGACACAGGTACAGCTTATAGCCGGCGGCATGCTTCTTCTTGTCGGTGTCTATTTGGTCAAAGCGCTATTTCTTGGATTTTTGGCATGGTATCAAAACGACTTTGCGTTTGGGGTTCAACGTCATATTTCGAGAGAACTTTTTGCCACATATTTGTATCAACCGTATGCGTTTCATTTACAGCGAAATTCTGCGCAATTGATTCGCAATGCAGTGAACGAGGTGCATAAGTTGTGGTTTTTAATCCTTAATCCAACGCTTGTAGTGCTAGGCGAAGGTTTGGTACTGATTGGAGTGACATGTCTTTTGTTCATAGTTGAGCCGATTGGTGCACTTATAGTGGTGCTGGTGCTTGGGTGTGCTGCCTGGGGGTTCCATCTGTATACCCGTGGTCGATTACTGCGCTTAGGCATTGCGCGGCAGCATCATGATGGTCAACGCATACAGGAATTACAGCAGGGTCTCGGTGGTGTTAAGGAAGCTAAGTTATTTGGCCGAGAGGAAGGATTTCTCGCGAAGTACGAAGAGCACAATGCAGAAAGTGCGCGGATCGAGCAGTTTCAAGCCACTCTGCAATTACTCCCCCGTTTGTGGATCGAACTACTCGCAGTTGCTGGTTTGGCTACCTTGATCATTACCATGCTTGCACAGGGGCAGGAGGCAGCGGCCATTGTGCCGACACTCGGGCTGTTTGCCGCTGCGGCTTTTAGACTTATGCCGTCAGCGTATCGAGTTCTTGGCGCAGTTCAGAACCTTCCGTATGGCATGCCAGTAATTAAGATGTTGCGCGAAGAACTTAAACTGACTTCAGAGTCGCCTATAAATGTTAAAGCAAGTGTTGATTCTCGAGTATCCAATTCATTTAAAAATGATATTAAGTTGGTAAATGTTGACTATATGTATCCGGCTTCCTCTGGACTTGCATTAAAAGGTCTGAATATTTCTATTCGAAAAGGCGAGTCAATTGGATTCGTTGGTCCAAGTGGTTCTGGGAAAAGCACACTCGTTGACATTGTTTTGGGATTGTTGACGCCGACGTCAGGCGAAGTTCAGGTCGACAAGGAAAATATTCAGACAGGTCTTCGAAGTTGGCAGGATCAGATTGGCTATGTCCCACAGTCAGTTTATTTAACGGATGACACTCTAAAGAATAATGTGGCCTTTGGGATTCCTTCTGATCGGATTGACGAGGAGGCATTAAATCGCGCGATAGAAGCTGCACAGCTTGATACATTCGTTTCAAGTCAGCCGAATGGACTTGGCACCGTTGTCGGAGAGAGAGGCGTTCGTCTTTCCGGAGGACAATTACAGCGTATTGGTATCGCTCGAGCGTTATACCATGACCCTTCAGTTCTGGTGCTTGATGAAGCAACAAGTGCGCTCGACACTCTTACGGAAAAAGGTGTGATGGATTCGGTGGAGGCACTGCAGGGCAGTAAGACACTGCTGATCGTTGCGCACCGGTTGTCAACTGTTAAACATTGTTCTCGGCTGTATCAACTAGACCGGGGGCGGGTGATTGCGGAAGGGGCTCCAGCGCAGCTCCTTCGGGAGCAGAAGGCTGTCTGATAAAGAAGTGTTTTTTAGTTTGTATTTCGACGAGCTAAGCGCTCGTCTGCATGACGCATCCGCAGACCAACTTAGGGAACTGTGTCAGGTATTTGTCGATGTACGCGAGAAAGGTCGCAAGGTTATCCTGGTCGGAAATGGAGGAAGCGCAGCGATTGCGAGCCACGTAGCGGTCGATCTGACCAAGGCGGCGCGCGTACGGGCGATCAATTTTAACGAAGCTGACCTAATTACCTGTTTTGGAAACGATTATGGCTATGAAAATTGGATGGGGAAAGCGCTCGAATTCTACGGTGATTCTGGTGATGCGGCTGTGATTATCAGCAGTAGCGGGCAGTCTCAGAATGTTGTTATTGGTGCTAATGCGGCTCGTGACCTTGGGCTTCATGTGGTGACGTTGTCTGGTTTTCACGCGAATAATCCGTTGCGTACGTTAGGGGATCTCAATTTGTGGGTTAATAGCGAGAGTTACAACGTTGTTGAGACCACGCATCAGTCGTGGTTGTTGGCTGTTGTTGATCGCCTTGTCGAGACGGGCCAATAGTTGTGGCTGATTTAGCGAAAGTACTCGTTACTGGTGATAAGGGATACGTTGGTTCTGTGTTGACTGACATTCTTTTGCGCCGAGGCTATGCAGTAACGGGTTTAGACACTGGCTACTATAAGGATTGTCTCGTTGAGTCGAACTCGAACACATATTCGTCGATCAACCGCGACATTCGAGACATCAGCACATCGGATCTTGAGGGCATTGATGCAGTTGTGCATCTTGCCGCGTTGTCTAACGACCCGTTGGGAGAGTTTGCGCCAAAGCTAACTGAACAGATTAATTTAGAGGGTACGATTCGGTTGGCGAAATGTGCTCGAGAAGCGGGTGTTCAGCGTCTGGTGTACGCGTCTTCTCAGAGTATGTATGGGGTGTCTAATACCGACCACGAATTAGATGAAGATGACAGTGATAAGAATGCGATTACTGCTTATGCTCGGACAAAGTGGGATGCCGAACTCGCACTAAAAAAGCTCTCAGATTCAGATTTTACGGTTGTTTGTTTTCGCCCATCTACAATTTTTGGTTCTAGTCCTCGGTTGCGCTGTGACATTGTGTTCAACAGTCTGGTGGCCTGTGCCTACACGACAGGAAAGATTGAGATCAAAAGCGACGGCTCTCCTTGGAGGCCTGTGGTGCATGTGCGTGATGCCTGCTCCGCTTTTATAGCAGGCCTTGAGGCGCCCGCATCGGTTGTTCACGGACGGTCATACAATGTTGGGATTTCTGATGGGAATTATTCGGTTCGAGATCTTGCTGAGGCCGCAGGACGCGCAGTTCCCGGAAGCGTGATTGCCTATACAGGGGAACACGGACCTGATGCTCGAACCTATCAGGTCAGCTTTAAGAGGATACTTAGTGAATTGAGTGAGTGGTATCAACCCGAATGGGACCTCGACCGTGGCGGTCAAGAGCTTGTGGAGTTGTTTGAGCGTGTCGGTTTTACTGAAGAACAATTTCGTGGGCGTGAGACGAATCGGTTGGATCAGTTGAATTATCTTATGAATGCGGGTCGGCTCGATGCGGAGCTGCGTTGGCTGTGAGTAACTCGTTATCGCAGACAATTGATAGGTGTCGAGCCTGCGACGAAAAGATTAGTTCGCCGCTACTTAACCTAGGAAAACAGCCTCTTGCGAATAGCCTGCGCGAGAATGTGACTGAGAGATTACCGCTTTTTCCTCTTGAAATCTGTCGCTGTCAGACGTGCGGTACGGTTCAGCTGACCGAGACGGTTTCACCGGAACTTTTGTTTAAAAAGTATGTCTGGGTTACGGGTACATCTGAAGGTGCCCGTAACTACAGCAAGTTGTTTTGTGAACGGTTATCTGCTCGGTGCCAATCGGATTCCCTTTTCGTCGTTGAGGTTGCAAGCAACGATGGAACCTTCTTAAAACGCTTTGCTGAGCGTGGAGATCGTGTTTTAGGTGTTGACCCGGCACAAAACATCGCTCAAATTGCTGAAAAGGAAGGCATACCCACGGTTGCTGATTTTTTTGGGCAGAGCGTCGCAGCTCGGATTGTGGGACGCAATGGCGAAGCTGATGCGGTATTTGCGCGGAACGTAATCCCGCACGTTGCAAATGCGAACGATGTTGTTGCTGGAATGGCTCTCTGCCTGAAGCCAGAGGGTGCCGGCGCCATTGAGTTTCATAGGTCTGATGTGATTCTTGAAGAGCTGCATTACGATTCTATTTACCATGAACATCTCTTCTACCACTCCCTGCAGAGCATGAGTTCACTGCTCGGTCGTTTCGGCCTAAATCCTTTCGATGTTACCGAGAGTCCGATCAGTGGAGGGTCGTTGGTTGTGTATTTCTCAAAAACAGTGCGGCCGCGTACTGCCATTTATGAAGAGATGTTGAGACATGAGAACAGTATCGGTGTCGGGACAGAGGAACCGTGGATAGAGTTTGGAGAACGGTGTCGACGACATCGTTCTGTACTCAGGGAGTTGGTGCTATCAAGGTGCGAACAGGGAAAACACATGATCGGATATGGAGCCTCTGCACGGAGCTCCACATTGCTTAATTTTTGTGGCATTAACTCAAGTCACCTGCGTGTGATCGCTGACCGGGCGCCATTGAAGCACAATACATATACCCCTGGTACCGATATTTTGATTGTACCTCCGGAGCAGGCATTCAACGAGAAGCCTGATGTTGTGTTGCTACTCGGATGGAATTTTCGGGACGAAATACTTTCTCAAATTCGTGATGAATTTGGTTGGCGGGGGGAGATTATCGTTCCATTACCGCATGATCCAGTTGTCATTACATGAAATTTATTGAGATGGATTGTCCTGGCGTTTGGCTGATCGAGCCAGAGGTGTTTACAGACAGTCGAGGCGCGTTCCGCCGACATTTTTGCAAAGAAGAATTTGCTCGGCATGGGCTTTCAGCGACCGTAGCCCAGGGCAACATCTCTGAAAATTATGCGCTTGGTACTCTGCGGGGGTTTCACTATCAGCACGGACCTCATGCTGAAGCAAAAACCATTTCGTGCATGACTGGTAGCATCTATGACGTAGTGATTGATCTTCGGCGGTCATCGCCCACTTTTATGCAGTGGAGATCGGCTGAAATATCGGCGAATGATCGGCGGAGTATTTATGTGCCGGCTGGCTGTGCAAATG
>CAZWKO010000139.1:0-6806 GCA_964634925.1 uncultured Vicinamibacteraceae bacterium | reverse complement strand
GCACGATTTGTTCGATTTTGCGATGCATTTAACATCCCGTTGTTGACTTTTGAGGATGTACCAGGATTTCTCCCCGGGACGCAGCAGGAATATGGCGGAATTATTCGACATGGGGCCAAATTACTTTATGCCTTTGCAGAAGCAACAGTTCCAAAGGTTACTGTGGTTACACGCAAAGCATACGGGGGTGCCTATTGTGTGATGTCAAGTAAACATATTCGAACGGATATTAATTATGCTTGGCCGACAGCTGAAATCGCGGTGATGGGGCCCGAGGGGGCGGTCAATATTTTGTACAAGCGAGAGCTTGAGGCTGCCGAGGATCCAGACAGCCTGCGAACGGCCCGTGTGGAGGAGTTTCGCAATAAACTGGCAAACCCGTTTGTGGCGGCTGGTCGAGGGTTTCTTGACGAAGTGATTTCTCCGCGTTCGACGCGAGCCCGCGTTATTTCCGCCTTTCGAAGTCTTGAAGGAAAACGAGACAAAAACCCTCCGAAGAAACACGGCAATATTCCTCTCTAAATCCTGTTAAGTGCTACACTCGTCAGTAGATGCGCCTTCCAAGCTATCCTGATTAATGCTACCGGGAAGGTCATGTTTATGAAGGTTCTGATAGCCAATCGAGGGGAAATTGCTGTTCGGCTCATGCGTGCTTGTCGCGAGCATGATGTTGCCACTGTGGCCGTCTATGCCGACTGCGACCGGCAGTCTCCTCATGTGCGTTACGCAGGCCAGGCTGTTGCTCTGGGTGCTAATGAACCAGCCCACAGTTATTTGTGTGTCGACAGGATTCTTGCTGCCGCTCATGAGACTGGAGCTGATGCCATTCACCCTGGCTATGGTTTTTTGGCTGAGAATGCCTCATTTGCGCGTGCGGTGACCACCGCCGGATTGACCTTTATCGGTCCATCAGCTGAGGTTATTGACTTAATGGGTGGGAAAGTCGCTGCGCGAGTAGCGGCGGCGAGTGCCAATTTTCCAACGGTTCCTGGCACTGAGGGGGCTGTTCCTGAAGATGCTAGTGAGTCTGAACTTCAGTCGCTTGGGGATGCTGTTGGGTATCCACTTTTTGTGAAAGCAGTGGCAGGTGGTGGCGGTAAAGGAATGCGACTGGTGAATACCGCTGATTTGTTGCTACGGGCCATTGAGTCTGCGCGGTCAGAAGCCACTTCTGCGTTTGGAAATGGAGCAGTCTACCTCGAACGTTGTATTGAGCAGGGACGTCACATCGAGGTACAGGTGCTTGCTGATCACCACGGGACGGTCGTGCCATTTGTTGAGCGGGAGTGTTCCATCCAGCGACGTCATCAAAAAGTTATTGAAGAGTCGCCATCGCCGGTCATTACGGAGAAGACGCGTCGCGCTCTTGCTGAGGCGGCCATCCGATTAACTTCAAGCGTTGGTTATGCCAATGCCGGAACGATCGAATGTTTATATGACGAGCGTTCCGAAGAATTTTATTTTCTCGAAATGAATACTCGACTTCAGGTCGAGCATCCCGTTACGGAGATGGTGACCGGAATTGATCTAGTTCGTTGGCAACTTCGGATTGCTCAAGGTGAGCCGCTAACTATAGACCCCGAGCGAGCGCTTACGCCAGATGGACACGCCTTTGAGTGCCGTGTGTATGCGGAAGATCCCGCAGCCGGATTTATGCCGAGCCCTGGATTGCTTAAGACCTACCGCGAACCGGCAGGGCCAGGCATTCGCGTAGATGCGGGTGTGGACGCTGGGTTTGAAGTCCCAATTTTTTACGACTCAATGGTGTCGAAGGTTATTTCGCACGCTGTCGATCGTCGACATGCCATCGCGCGGATGATTCGTGCTCTTAGCGAGTACGAAATCAGCGGCGTACCGACGACCGTCCCGCTTTTTAAGTGGCTTTTAGAAGATGTTGATTTTGTGGCAGGCCGTTTCGACACGACCTATCTTGATCGTGTTTTGGAGAAACTGGATGGCACATCCTTTGTGTCGTCAACTGACGATCGTGCGGTCGAGCAACTTGTAATTATGGCGGCGGCCATTTCAGTTGCGGTCAATAGCGCTGGTTCGACTTCAAGTCAGCCGAATTCTGACGAATCAAGTAAATGGCGACGTGCGGCTCGGATCGAAGGTGTGGAGTAGAGATACTGACTCATGAGGATGGAGATCGAGGTTAACGGTTCGATACACGAAGTAATGATTGAGGCTGTTGCGGGCCAGAAAGATCGCTTCGTTGTGTCATGGGCTGGGGTCCAGCATGAAATTGATACGTGTGTCGTGGCTCGTGATCGTTATGGGGCATTGTTGTCGCTGCTCCGGGCCGATGGGGATGCTAGGAGTTTTCAGGTCCGTTGTAGCCCGGTGGACCGTAATGGAGCGATGACTGTTCGGATGAATGGCGCCGAGCATAAGGTTTTGATCAATGGCAGTCGGTCGAGAGTAGCGACGGCGGATAGTAGTGAGAGTCATGGTGGGCGTTTGACAGCGCCTATGCCAGGTAAGGTCGTTCGCGTTTTGGTTACACCGGGGGATGAAGTAGATGCCCACCAGCCGCTCGTCGTCGTCGAAGCTATGAAGATGGAGAATGAATTGACGGCTGTGTGCGCTGGTACTGTGATTGATGTGGCGGTCTCCGAAGGAGACTCGGTGGAATCAGGACGGTTACTTATAGTGATTGAGTAGAGGCAGGCGATTGATGGGAGATAAGCGGTCGGCGGACGACTCTCGTGATCGCGAGATACCTGCCGTCGAGGCAGACGGCGACGGTGTACTCGAGTTGTCCTCGGAGGCTGTTCCGATTCGGCGGTGGTGGTCTCAGTCTGGGACGTTCTTGTGGCGATACGGTCGCTATTTCACCATGATGCTTGTCGCGTTGATGGCGGCTGGACTTGTGTCGGTCGTGACTATTGACTTGGGACCATCCTTGCGGTCTCAAGCGGAAAACGGACTTGCCGGGCAGATTGATCGGCCGGTCAGCATCGGTCGTATAGCTGCCTATGTTTTCCCAGGTAGATTTTTAGTCGAAGACATTGTAATCGGTGGACAAAGTCCAGACGACCGGCCATTTTTCATTGCGGACCGTGTTGTTGTTACGACGGACTGGCTCCCTTTGCTACGGGGTGAGGTTTTCGTTGAGACCGTTGATATTCAGGGTTGGCGGATGCTTGTTGAAAGTTTCGCAGGCGGTGGCCACACTTTTCCCAGATTTGTCAGTCGGCGTGACGATAGCAGCCCAGATGCAGTCGAAGCTTCTCGATCAGGTGAAGATGAGGAACGCCGAAGAAATTTCGTGACCACCGTCCAGTATTTGCGTGCACACGAGGGCGAGTTTGTCTATGAGGACCATGGGGCTCCCTGGAGTATTGTCGCGAGCAACATTGATCTAACGATGAATAAGGGCGTTGGATATGGCGGTCATGCGTCCTTTGATGGTGGAACGGTCCAGATTAAAGATTTTGAGCCTATGACGGCAACGTGGCAGTCAGCATATGCGCTAGACGGCGGTCTTGTCAGCCTTACGGAGATGCGCTTAGAGATGGATGGTGTCGAGGCGATGCTTGACGGCACAGTAGATCTGTTGAACTGGCCTGATGCACAGATTGCGATCAGAGACTCTTCAATTGATGCGCCAACGATGAAAGACGTGTTTTTTGCGCAGGATAATTTTTCTACGACGGGTGATGCTGTATTCATCGGTGATTGGCATTTATTCGATGGTGGCCACGAATTGGCAGGGCGTTTCACGAGTGAGAACTGGACTTTTCAGGGGCTTGACTTTCCAGTGTTTGACGGTGACTTAGTGTGGACGCGTGATCTTTTTGAGATTACACGCGCGAACTCAAGATTTTATGGTGGCGACCTTGAGTTTACGTACGCCATGCAACCACTTGGTGCCGAAGAACAGGCGATAGCGACATTTGCGCCTCGTGTTGATGGTGCGGAGTTACTGCCATTGTTTGATGCTATCGGTATTTCTGGTATTCGACCGCTCGGGACTGTGGGAGGCGAGGTATTTCTCGAATGGCCAACTGATAATTTTGATGCTCGGAGAGGTCACGCGTCGTTGGAGTTCTTACCGGTGAACGACGTGCCACTCCAGTCACGCGTGATCCGTCCTGACAGAAGTCGGGTCGGGTGGGCATATGCTGAACGTCCCTTTAGTCCTAATGGGGTCCCATGGCAGTTTCCGCTTGGCGGCGAGATCGACATGCAATTCGGTCCTGAAAGAGTCGACGTCTCACCGAGCTGGATTGCCACCCCTCTGACAGCAGTGACATTCGATGGATGGACGAAGTGGGGTGATGAATCTCGTATTCCTTTTGAGGTTAAGAGTGCCGATTGGCAGGAAAGTGATCGTCTGATGGTCGCGTTTATGACTGCATTCAATCGTGAGACAGGGGAACTTGACGTTGCTGGTCATGGGGCGATTTCTGGTGTTATGTCGGGTGAGTTTTTAAGCCCTCGTATCGACGCCACGTTCGATGGTGATGATGTTTACGCTTGGAATGTCGACTGGGGACATGGCTCCGGCGAACTTATTGTTGAGGATGGGTTTCTCGATGTTGCAAACGGACTGTTTCGTGACAGGGACTCACGTCTTCATGTGAATGGTCGGTTTGCTCTTGGACCGCCACCAGAGGGTGAGGAAGAAATCAATGCAAGCTTTGAGATAGACGGCATCCCGGCGCAATATTTGCGCAATGCGTTCAGTCTCGAAGGCTATCCAATCGATGGTCCCCTGTATGGCGATATTCGACTATACGGGGCCTATCGCAGGCCTTATGGTTTTGGACGTCTACGGATTGGCGAAGGTACGGCTTACGGAGAGACGTTTGAGCAGACTGATGCCGGTCTGAGGTTTGAAGGTGATGGTGTGTGGCTGGATGGTTTGACTGTTGCTAAGGGCCTTGGTGAAGTGACTGGGGCGATGTATGTGCGTTGGGACGGCACGTATTCCGTGAATGCGGATGCAAGAAATCTCGACCTCATGACGTCTCGCGTATTCGAGCAACCCGGTGCCGAGGTAGGTGGGTTATTAGATTTTTCAATCTCTGGTGTCGGTGCCTTTGATGACCCGAGTTACGAGATTCGCGGGACGATGACGGATCTGTCTATTGAGGGAGCCGTTGTTGGTCAAGTTTCCGGCCGGTTAGATGTAGGTGGCATGGCGATGGCTATTGAACTTGAAGCGGCCTCGCCGACACTCGCTGTGTCTGGTTCCGGTCGAGTCGAATTGACAGAGAGTGGCGAGTCAGAATTGCGGTTTCGGGTCACTAATACCACGCTCGATCCGTTTGTGCGAACGTTGCAGCCGGACCTTCCAGAAGAAACTACGGTGAGTGCGAGTGGAACTATTCTGGTTGAAGGACCGTTGTCCGATACGGACCAAATGCGTATTGATGCGACGGTCGAGCAACTCGATTTAACGTTGTTTGATTACAGCATTACGAATGAAGGTGTTGTGCGCTTGTTGGTCGATCGTAATGTGGTCAGCGTGTCCGATATGCACTTACTAGGGGAAGGGACGGCGCTAGATTTGACCGGGGACATCGCTCTCTCTGACAGGCGGTTGTCGTTGAGCGCCAGCGGAGATGCGAGTCTCGGTATTCTGCAGGGATTTTTTCCGGATGTTCGTGGCAGTGGCACGATGCAGTTAGAGGCTGCGGTGGAAGGGTCTTTTGACGAACCGATTCTTACTGGTGAGGCCAGAATCACCAATGGTCGTCTTCGACATTTCTCACTGCCTCATTCACTGGATGCGTTGCAGGGTCGTGTGGTCTTTGAACCAGGTGGTATGAGACTTGATGAGTTGGCGGGGCAATTTGCTGGTGGGGTGATGCAGTTCGGTG
Source organism: uncultured Vicinamibacteraceae bacterium (assembly GCA_964634925.1). GTDB lineage: Bacteria > Acidobacteriota > Vicinamibacteria > Vicinamibacterales > UBA8438 > DTWD01. Next base: position 975 of record CAZWKO010000139.1, on the reverse strand, counting down.
GGCGAATCGGCGTGGAAGGGTACCGAATTGGAAATCTTGGTGTTACGGCGAGTCTGGAGAACTCGGCATTACGCCTTGAAGATATTCGGTCTCGTGTCGATGCCGATCTCACTCTGCGTGGGTCCTTAAATGAACCAATTCTGGGTGGCATTATTAATGTTGAAGATGCAATTTGGCTTGAGTTTTTTCAGGCTCAAGGAGGTTTTATTAACCTCTCCAGCTTGGTTGCCTCGGAAGATGTGGATACGGAGGTTGCCATTCCTTTGCAATACGACCTGCGTGTTTCTGCGCCATCCACTCTTCGTATTTCTGATAATCGTGCTCAGATCGTTGCGAGTGCCGATATCTCTATTCGTGGGACGTATGACCAGCCTGCATTACTCGGTAATGTCGAACTGGAACGTGGACAAATTTATTTCGAAGGTAATCGGTATCGTCTGACTCGAGGAAATGTCGGATTCTCTAACCCGACAAGCATCGAACCGTTTTTTGATGTCGAGGTAGAAACTGATATTCGCGTGCCAGGACAAACATATCGGGTGACGCTTGGCTTGAGCGGTACTTTTGACCGATTGGAGTCCCCGACACTTGAGTCAGATCCACCGCTGCAACAGTTTGAGATTATTGGTCTATTACTGGGTGACGTTCGTGACCCGCAGCAGGCAGAGATTCGGACGTTGAGAGCTCGTGAAACCTCGCAACAAGAGCTTCTTCAGGCTGCAGGCGCTCGTCTACTTACAAGTCCAATTTCTTCTGGTGTGGGCGGTGTTATGCAGCGTTCGTTTGGTGTGGATACCTTTGAAATTGTCCCCTCGCTCGATGATCCGACTGCACAGCAATCGACACAACTTATCCCGACCGCGCGTGTGCTTATTGGTCGACGTATATCCGAACGTGCACACGTAACATTTTCCCGGGCAGTCAGCGGAAATAATCAGGACCTTATAGTTATCTTGGAGTACGACGCAACGGAAC
>CAZWKO010000138.1:0-6819 GCA_964634925.1 uncultured Vicinamibacteraceae bacterium | reverse complement strand
CAAAGCAATTCCTCGTCAGTTCCGAGGATGTGGAGCAATACACGATAATCCTCTGTAAACTGGACTAAATCAGGCGCAAGGTCAAATCTAATGTTGAATTCAAGTGGCGCGCCCAATGGTGCATTTACGCGATCGACCCCGAGTGTTACTGTTCCAACAGCCGGCCGAGGACTCCCCGCGCATGCGATTCCAAAGAGCCAAAACACGCTAACAATGCTTAGACCGAACCAGGTTTTCCTCCTCAGGAGTTTCACAACTACATATCGTAGCGTGTTGCGACAATTCCGCGCAATATGCTACTCTGCCGGCCGGTCTGGTAAAGATGCTGTATCCACGGACATTGCACGATGCTCTGATTCGTTCTTACGGCTAACGGCAGGAGCCAACTAAACATGACACTCGAAGCGCTAGGCATGGTTGAGACAAAGGGCCTTGTTGGTTCGATTGAGGCAGCCGACGCAATGGTCAAGGCCGCTAATGTCGTCCTCGTTGGCAAAGAACAAATTGGAGCGGGCTACGTAACCGTTATGGTTCGTGGTGATGTGGGCGCTGTTAAAGCGGCTACGGATGCTGGAGCTGCTGCCGCACGCCGAGTCGGTGAACTCGTATCTGTCCATGTAATCCCACGGCCACATACTGAAGTAGAAAAGATTCTGCCAAAGGGTAAATAACCAAGGCCCCACCGACACAGCTTTAAAAGCTTGTTAGTTTGGCCTTTCTGAATTTTGTATGGGTGATATAGCCCGACCGCCCGAGACTGCTTCCGGTCCGGTAAAGGAAGCCGCTGAGCTTGCCGTTCTGGCAGCTGCTGCACAACCAAAATTGGCTGCACTTAGCCAAGATGTCATAGACACCATTGTTGCAGGCATGGCGTCTGTCGCTAAACAACACGCGGACGAACTCGCTACCGCCGCGGTCAAGGAAACGCGGTATGGCGTGCAGGCTGACAAGGTCCGCAAGAACTTATTTGCTGCGGAGACGATCTACGAGTTCATTCGACCGATGAAAACGGTCGGCGTTGTCCGCAGGCTAAAGGTCGAGCGCGTGATTGAAATCGCTGAACCGTTCGGTGTCGTCGCAGCGGTTATTCCGTCGACCAACCCTACATCAACGACAATCTATAAATTGCTAATTGCTATGAAGGCACGCTGTGCCATCGTCCTTAGCCCGCACCCGGCAGCTGTGAATTGCATTACGCGGACCGCCGAACTTTTGGCTGAGGCTGCATCTAAAGCCGGTGCACCAGACGGGGCAATTAATTGGATGACTGAGGTCAGCCTTGAAGGCACCCAGGCTCTGATGACTTCCCGCGAGGTGTCGGTTATCTTGGCGACTGGTGGTATGGGGCTTGTTCGAGCGGCCTATTCCGCTGGCAAGCCCGCTTATGGTGTCGGACCCGGTAACGCGCCCGCGTACATTGAGCGATCGGCGGACATCTCAAACGCCGTACAAGACATTCTAGAGGGCAAGACTTTTGATAATGGTCTCCTGTGTTCTTCCGAGAATTCGGTCGTAGTCGATGCCGTAATCGCAGATGACGTAAAAAAGGAATTCGACACACAAGGCGGTTGTTTTCTAAGTGACCGCGATACCGAACACCTCACCAAGGCGCTCATCACAAAACAGCGCCTACCAAACCCTGAACTGGTCGGACGAAGCGCAGTAGAGATCGCACAGCGCGTTGGCATCGACGTTCCGGTGGGAACACGAGCGTTGATCGCGCCACTCGACGGCGTTGGTCGAGATTATCCACTGTCGATTGAAAAACTTTGCCCTGTTCTATCTTTTTATGTTGTTCAGGATTGGCGAGAAGGGTGCGAACGTTGCCAGGAAATCCTTCGCTATGGCGGAATGGGCCACACCATGTCTATTCATTCGAGCGATGATGACATCATTCTTGAGTTCGGGCTGAAGAAACCCGCTTTTCGGGTTGTCGTTAACACTCCTACGACACTTGGTTCAATAGGTATGACGACCGGACTCGATCCCTCAATGACATTGGGATGCGGCGGTTACGGTGGAAACATCACATCTGACAATATTTCACCGCGCCATCTTTTAAACATCAAGAGACTGGCGTATGACATCCGACCTGTCCGTGATGCCGGACAGAAGGATGAGATGCCTCTGCTGTCAGCAAAGCCGCATGCCGAAACGCCGAAGCTCGATCCGCGGCTTATCGCAGAGCGCATTGAGAGTTTTCTTGCCTCCCGGGGGTTACATGCAAGCGATGACACACATGATGTTGCATCGGTGCCTTTCGATGTTTCAAAAACAGGAACTACTGCGACAAGCATCGTCCAGCCGTCCGACGGAGCCGAGAAGACCGCCACAGACACGATCGAGAAATTAGAACCGGTCGAATTTGTCGCAGAAGAGGATGTCCGTAGGGCATTGCAAAGTTCACAGCAAATTGTGATTAATGAAAGAACAATTGTGACACCGGCTGCGAACGATCTTGCCGCTGAGCATGAAGTTTTCGTCGATCTGTCCGTAGGCCGTACGAGGTAATTACGAACTAACTCGAAGACTGAAGAGTGTCCAAACGGCCGAGATAAAATCCTTCCAGGAAATTTTTTTCCCCTCAGCAAAACTCCGACCGTTATACGAAATCGGCACCTCGTGAATCGTGATGCCTTGTTTTAGAAGTTTAGCCGTGATTTCTGGTTCGACATTGAAGCTGTTTGACACAAGTTCCATATTTTGAACAAGCCGCCGATCGAGTAATTTGTAGCAGGTTTCCATGTCCGTAAGATGACTGCCGTATAAGAGATTCGTCAGTCCTGTCAGCAGCCTATTCCCTACGAAGTGACGCAGGGTCATGGTCGGTTGCGCTGTCGCCAGACGAGAACCGTAAACGGCAGACGCATTCTTGTTCTCGACAACGGCCAACAGTTTTGGAAAATCAGCTGGGTCATATTCAAGATCAGCGTCTTGGATGATCACAAAATCACCGATAGCATGCCGAAAGCCCGTTCTGAGTGCAGCGCCTTTGCCTTGATTCCGGTCGTGAAGTAAGAGGGTGAAGGTGTCGTCACGACGTTCCTCTAGGATCGCCCGCGTCCCATCTGTCGAAAAATCATCGACAACGATGACCTCCTTCTCGATCTCAATAGTCGCCACACGATCGAGAAGTTGCGTGATCGTGGCGCGTTCGTTGTAGACCGGAATAATGACCGACAACTGCATAATGATGAGTAAATAATAACCGCGGACGGTTCGTATCCCGTCTCATTAATTTCTTTCTAGGCGATACGAACTCGTACGTGAATAACTTTACCGTCGACTATGCCAATGAACGAAGTCCGTATGTTCATTGCCATTAGCAAGGCTACGTCTTTTTTTCGCCCGCCGTCTGTGCTAACCTCGGGATGCAATTTCGGTCTACCAGTGAAACCTATGAACCCGAAGCGCTACAGTTGTATCTTTGCCGACCGTGCCACCGGTGCAATCCATCGGTTCACCTTGTCCGTCCGACCCGCGATAGTTCTTTGTCTGGCCATTCTGTCCGTGCCGGTTGTTTACACGGTACAGACTCGTTGGGCGGCCCATTCTGAAATCGAAGAACTTCGTCTGCAGAATGCCCGACTAGAGTTAGAGAATTCTGGATACCGGATCGTCGCATCTGAACTGACAAACAACATTTCCGAACTGCAGGTCGGCCTTTCAGATCTTACCAGCCGTCTTGAAGACGCTGCATTGGAAGCACGCCTCTTTAATCAGCTTCCTGATTCGGTTCTTGCAGCCTCACGTGCCCACAACGTTCCGGAGATTGCTCCGACGGATACTTTTGATTTGCTCGCGGGACTGCTTGGCACCGTCGACCAGCGATTGCAAAAGATCCGCCACGGCGTGGCATTACGAGAAGCGCTGTCTGATGCCACACCGAACATGTGGCCGGCAGACGGATGGCTTTCTGCCTCGTACGGCTACAGAGAAGATCCGTTTACCGGCGAACGTGACTATCACCCAGCCATAGACATATCGACACGACGGGGCCAGCCGGTCTATGCGACCGCGACGGGCCGCGTCACGGAGGCGCGCCGGAACGGCGATTACGGAAAGCTTATTCAAATCGCACACGGATTCGGATTGGTGACTCGCTATGGGCACCTCGCTGACTATGCGGTCGAGACTGGCGACACCGTCGAGCGCGGTGACATCATCGGGTACGTCGGGTCCACTGGACGAGCAACCGGTTCTCACGTGCATTATGAAGTCCTCGTCAATGGCCGTACACTTAACCCTCTCCGCCTGCTTCCGGACACCGACGCGGTCTCCGCAAACTAGCGCAAAAACCTACCGCTTTCCCACTGTCGTTTGCCAACGAAGTGACCGAACACTACAATCCTTCATTCTTTGCCCAGTATTTCTTCCGTGTATAGGTACTGTCATCTGATGCTGGATACCTTTCTTGCCAAGGTCTTCGGTACACAGAACGCCCGTGATCTGAAGCGTGTCCAACCCCTCGTTGCGGAGATTAACGCGCACGAGACAGAGATTCGTGCGCTCACCGATACCGAACTTCAGGCCAAGACTGTCGCTTTTCGTGAACAGATAGATCGGGGTGCCTCTCTCGACGATCTCTTGATTGAGGCTTTTGCCGTTGTACGGGAGACCGGATGGCGCGTGCTTGAGATGCGTCACTTCGATGTGCAATTGATCGGCGGCATCATGCTCCATCGGGGCAAAATTGCCGAGTTGAAAACCGGCGAGGGTAAAACGCTCGTTGCCACTTTGGCCGCATATCTAAACGCGCTCGACGGCAAGGGCGTGCACGTCGTCACCGTCAACGACTATCTCGCGAGACGGGACTCGGACTGGATGGGGCGAATCTATCGGTTTCTCGGGATGTCTGTCGGCGTGGTCCAGCACGCCATCAAGGACCCCGACCGGCACGCGGCCTATAGATGTGACATCACTTACGGCACGAATAATGAATTTGGGTTCGATTATCTGCGTGACAATATGAAATTTGATGTAACGCAATTTGTTCAGCGACCGCACAATTTTGCGATTGTTGACGAGGTCGACAGTATCCTGATTGACGAGGCTCGAACGCCCTTGATCATCTCGGGGCCTGCTGCACAGTCGACTGATCTCTATAACGAAGTCGACCGGATTATCCCGAAACTTAAGATGGGTGCCGTGACACAGGGCAATGTGCCCGCCGAAGAGCGTGAAGCCCTCGAGGATACTGGTGATTTCCTCAAAGACGAAAAGCATAAAACTGTTACGTTGACGGAAAGCGGCATGGCGAAGTGCGAGGACATGATGAAGGCACGTATTCAGCCAGGCGGTCTTTACGATCCCGCGAACATGCCACTTCTTCACCATATTAATCAGGCCCTTCGGGCCCACAATATTTTCGAGCGCGATGTCGACTACATGGTCAAGGACAATCAAGTTGTCATCGTCGACGAGTTTACTGGGCGCCTCATGCCTGGCCGGCGGTGGAGCGATGGCTTGCATCAGGCCGTGGAAGCGAAGGAAAAAGTCAAGATTGAACGCGAAAATCAAACACTTGCGACGATTACGTTTCAAAACTATTTCAGGAAATACGACAAGTTATCCGGCATGACGGGCACGGCTGAAACAGAAGCCACCGAGTTTGCGAAGATCTACAACCTTGACGTGTTTGCGGCACCGACGAATCGAGACCTCATTCGGATTGAGCAACCCGACCAGATCTATCGTACGGCCAAAGAAAAACACACGGCTATAGTCAACGATATTCTTGAGGCTCAGGAAGCCGGCCGACCGGTGCTCGTTGGAACGGTGTCGATTGAGAAATCGGAGCAGATTTCTGGCCTCCTCAAACGACGAGGGATTAAGCATGTCGTCTTGAACGCCAAATATCATGAAAAGGAAGCTGAGATTGTGGCGCAGGCAGGACGTTCCGGTAATGTCACGATTGCCACAAACATGGCTGGGCGCGGCACCGACATTCTCCTTGGGGGGAATCCTGAACATATGGCACGGCGACAGGCTTTGGCCGAGGATGTTGCCGAACGGTTACCGGCCGGCGAACAGAAGTTCGTCGATGACGAAGAATATGTGTATTTCTTTCAGGATGGTTTCTTTCGAGTGCCGCGGCCCGATTGGGAACGCATCTTTGCCCACTTTAAATCAGAGACCGATACTGACCATGATGTCGTCGTGCAGGCAGGAGGCTTGCATATCATCGGGACAGAACGACATGAGGCCCGACGTATCGACAACCAATTACGAGGTCGCGCGGGTCGCCAAGGCGACCCAGGATCGTCACGGTTTTACCTGTCGCTCGAAGACGACTTGATGCGGATCTTTGGCGGCGAAAGACTTCAGTCGCTGATGGACAAAATGGGGATGGAGGAAGACGTTCCTATCGAAGCTGCAATGGTCACGAAGTCGCTTGCGCGCGCACAGAAACAGGTCGAAGGACAGAACTTCTCTGTTCGAAAACATCTCCTCGAATACGACGACGTGATGAATAAGCAACGTGAAAATGTCTACACGTTGCGTCGAGAGCTGCTGGAGGGTGCTGTACGGGTTGACGATGACGGCGAGGTCGAAGAGATCGACACGCGCACGTATTTGATGACACTCGCAGAAGAAGCCGTTAATGAAACAGTTCAGACCTATTTCGGTGAAGATATCGAGCCTGAAGAATGGGACTACGAGGGCGCGATGCAGGAGATTGGGGAGCTCTTCGGGATTACAGCCGATCAAATGGAGCAGCTGGATTTAACTGAAAAGAATCCGGACGAAATGACTGATGCGCTCTGGGGAATAGTGCAGGAAAAGTATACGGAGAAGGAATCCGCCATCGAAGAAACT
>CAZWKO010000137.1:0-6821 GCA_964634925.1 uncultured Vicinamibacteraceae bacterium | reverse complement strand
AACCCGCCTAGTACCGGCCCCACCCCCTGCAAAAGCAATGGGCAATCGTGGCCATCCAGCCGTACCAACCCCTTCAGGCGCAGTATGTGTGAGGCGCGCAGGGAGTAGACCATCCGCAGCCAGGCATACAAACGGTCCCTATCTAAAGGTGTTTCATCAACAAACGACCATGTCGAAATATCATCATGCCGGTGTCCCGACGCATTATAATGACTAACGTGATGGCCATGACCGAGACTTTCGGCCGTACCGTTTGAAATGCGGGCGATTGATCCAGCGTCGTCCCTGCCGAACAGAAAATCTGGAGCCACATGTCCATTTTTGATCGTTTTTACCTCAAGGGCAGGGTTAATACGCTCGGTGAATGCCTTAAGGTTTGCCGCCCTTTCGGCGTCAATCAAATCTCGCTTGGTGATCAAGCCCACATCCGCCTGGGCGATCTGCATCATGGCTTCGGGGTGGGCGTGGACCTGAGATCTTCCCTGCACCCCATCTATTAAAGTGACGACGCTATCCAAGCGGCACCGTTCGACCATCAACCGTTTTTTCTGCAATGTATTGACAACTGGGCCTGGGTTGGCGAGTCCCGTGGTTTCAATAAGTATTCGGGAAAACTCTGGGATTGTTCCATTGTGCGCTTTGGCAAATAAATCACCCACCGTGTCGATCAGATCCCCCCTAATGGAGCAGCAAATGCAGCCATTTTCTAGTAGAAGCGTGTTTTCGATTGATGTTTCTACCAATAAGTTGTCGAGGCCTATCTCGCCAAATTCATTGATAATAAGTGCAACCGACTCCATGCCCGGCTGGCGTACTAAATAATTGAGCAGAGTCGTCTTGCCGCAGCCTAAAAATCCGGTAATGATGGAAACAGGAATGCGGTTGGGCAGATTTGGGTTTTGCGTTGAGCTCATGGGGCGATAGTCTGCCGTTGACTTGGCACGGTTACATTCTGGTTTTTTGAATCTATTAATTCCAATCATAATGACTCAAATAGGTTTGGGGAATGCAAAAAACTCTATCCAAAAATTTGATCTTGATCGGCCAGAATGATCTAGCTGGATTTGGTGGCATCGGCGAAGGGATGGCGCTTCAAGTGACAAGTAATGGCCGGCGAATTTTATGGATTGCCCACGAAGGGCCACCCAAGAATTTTTCTGGCGTCGATGTTACCGACCCTAGGAACAGCAAATTAATTTGTCAAACCGAACTACCTCACCAAAGCATGCGTTCCAATTCCTTGGAGGTCACGGGTAATATACTTGTCGTCGCGTACCAAGTGTATGAGCTTGGGTTGGAACCGGCGGGCATCGAACTGTTCGATGTTAGTGATCCAGATAACCCCAGGTCCATAAGCACTTATCCGACAGCCGGCCCTCACTCCCGCGGCGTGCATTGTCTATGGTTCGTCGATGGGGAGTATGTCCACATGGCTAGTGGTGCACCTGATTTCACTCCTCGCCATCCGCGCGACGATCAGATCTATCAGATTATCGATGTTCGCAAGCCGTCCAAACCGGAAGAGGCGGGACGCTGGTGGTACCCAGGCACTCGTGAGGGAGATGATGAGGCCCCGCCAGAACGGATAGTCCCTGAGCCGTTAGACCGATTGCGCGGCGGAGATGCGTTCCGCCTGCACAACGCCAATGTCTATCCCAGCCACCCAGACCGAGCTTATCTGGGCTATATAGATGGTGGCGCGTTCATTTTAGACATCTCCGAGAAGTCCAGTCCTACGGTTGTATCACACTGGAGTCCACACAACCCTTATCCTGGATTTACGCACACGGTTATGCCGCTATTTGACCGAGGCCTCTTGGTTGTTACCGACGAATGCATCAAAGATGATGCAGAGGATTGGCCGAAACTGACCTGGGTCTTGGATGCGCGCAATGATAAAAACCTCGTACCCATTAGCACTCTACCCTTGCCACCGGTGGAGGAATTTGGTCAAAAAGGAGGCCGATTCGGATCGCACAATTTGCACGAAAACAGGCCAGGACCATCATTTTTCAGTGAGGAAATTATCGTTGGAGCGTTCTTCAATGCCGGCATTCGGGTTTATGACCTTAAGAACCCCTATCAGCCCGAGTGCATTGGCTATTTCGTCCCACCAGGACCCAAAAATTCCCGTGTGCCGACGATCCAGATGAATGAGGTGTATGTGGACGAAAACGCCATAGTATATGCTGGCGATCGCTGGGCCGGCGGGCTCTATATCCTCGAAATGGATATCTAACTAGGCTGCAAGCAGGCATGGAAAATCAGCTTTCCGGTTTTCTTTCAAAGGCCGACCCCACAACCCTGATTGTTTATGGGCAGGTGACTGAGCCGGCTCGAGTACTCGCAGAATTGGAGCAAAGCACAGATGACTTAGCGCCATTGACCAACCACTATGCATTGCTTACTCCCGTTATGGACGAATTGCGACTCTCTAGCTTTGGATGGATTGATATTACCTTCGAGCAGCGTATGACACTGACCAATTCTAGGGATCTTTTTCAGCTTTGCCGAAGGAAGATTTTGGGCAACGTGTCTCATTTTGCCAAACCGACGCGCGATTTTATTGGCGCCTACCTAGACTTCGTTTGGGCTCAGACGGAAACTTGTAAAGACAAACTTGAGAAAGCCGGATCCAATTGCGAGGTTTATGGAGCCGAGGATTGGGCCTTTTCGGCTTGGTTGCCGCTGCCCCAGGCACGTATTCTTTTGCCCCCCGAGTTCGAATGTAATCCATCTCAGTTCGCGGAGATAGATATTGCTTTCTGGTATGACGGGCGTGTAAAGGCGATAGTGATTGAGGATGCGAGCACGCCGATAAAATCAAAACAACGTCGATTAGATTATCTACGCGAAAACCATCCTTTTTTAGACCTTATCTCCCTACCTAGGGAATGGATCGGGGAAAGTAGCTTTCCAGCCTACGCGTTTCCCGCAACATTTAGCCGTTATTGGGAAGGCTTGGCCCTGCCCACCGGGCCCGCACCACCAATAATTTAGGGTAGGAACACTGTAGCAATTCTCAGTGAAAGCCGAATACGTAGGGCGAAATGACCCGGTCATTGTGATTAAGCCCAGGACAGACTAAATTTTGGAGATGTGTGCAAAACATCGGTCTGGTCTGGAAGTGAGATGAGCGAGCAGAGGTCCGAAGTTCGGGATGAGATGCGGATTGACTGGGACGTCGCGATCGCCATGGACGATGGCCTCGATTTGCGTGCAGATATTTATAGGCCCATCGAAAACGGCCGCTATCCGGTGATTATGTCCTACGGTCCCTACGGGAAAGGTCTGCACTTCGAGGACCTGTACACCGATCAGTGGAACCGCATGGTTGAGGCGTACCCTGAAGTGATGGCCGGCTCAACCAACAAGTACCAGAACTGGGAAGTCGTTGATCCGGAGAAATGGGTGCCGGATAGCTATGTCATCGTGCGCATCGATTCGAGGGGGGCTGGACGGTCGCCCGGCTTCCTTGACCTATATTCAGCGCGCGAGACAAAGGATTTCTACGACTGCATTGAATGGGCGGCGAAGCAGCCTTGGTCGAGTGGAAAAATCGGCCTCAACGGTATTTCGTATTATGGTATGAACCAGTGGCAGGTGGCCGCTTGGCAGCCGCCCCACCTGGCTGCAATGTGTATTTGGGAAGGCGCAGCTGACTTTTATCGTGACCTCAGCCATCATGGTGGCATTCTTTGTACCTTCGCCAGGACTTGGTTTCCGTCGCAGGTAATAGCGGTGCAGCACGGCCAAGGCACTCGCGGGCTCCGCAGTCGGATGAACGGGGACTGGGTTTCGGGACCGACAACGTTGAGCGAGGAAGAGCTTGGTTGCAACCGACGGAATTTTTACGACGACTGCTACAATAATCCACTCGATAATGCCAATTATTGGCAGTCGCGAATGCCCGATTGGTCTAAAATTAAAGTGCCTCTTCTCTCTGCCGCCAATTGGGGCGGGCAGGGCCTTCACCTGCACGGTAATGTTGAGGGCTTTGTTCGTTCCGCATCGGAACAGAAGTGGCTTGAGATCCATGGCCACGAGCACTGGACGGAATTTTATACTGATTACGGCGTCAATCTTCAAAAAAGATTTTTTGGGTATTTTCTCAAGAGTGAGGATACAGGTTGGCAGGATCAGCCAAAGGTGCAGCTTCAAGTGCGCCATCCGGGTGAAATATTTGTCGAGCGCCACGAGGATGCGTGGCCTTTACCGCGTACCGAGTGGGCCAAATTCTATTTGCACTCCGCTGACCTTGGCCTATCACGCGAGCCAGCGACTACAAACGGTTCGGTTATTTACGGAGGCCTGAGCGACGGCGTCACGTTCCTGACTGCACCGCTCGACCAGGAAACCGAGATTACCGGCCCGATCGCGGCCAAGCTCTGGGTTTCTTCTACTACTGCGGATGCTGATTTGTTTCTGGTTGTACGCGTGTTCGCGCCAGATATGAAAGAGGTATCTTTCCAGGGCGCACTCGACCCCCATACACCAATCGCGCAAGGTTGGCTCCGGGCTTCCCACCGAAAGCTTGACCCCGCGCTTTCGCTCTCCTACCAACCCTATCACACGCACGACGAAAAAGAACCCTTGACCCCAGGAAAGATCTACGAGGTCGATGTTGAAGTTTGGCCTACTTGCCTAGTTGTGCCCGAAGGATTTCGCTTGGCACTGACCATACGTGGCCGCGACTATGAATATCCGGGTGGGGTGGGCGAAGGTGTTGGAGTGTTGGGACGTGTTTTCACCGGTGTCGGCCCGTTCCGCCATGACGATCCGCGCGATCGTCCAGTTGAGGTTTTTGGTGGCAATGTCAAGCTGCACGTAGGTCCTAAGCGGGCCGCGCACTTGCTTGTTCCCATAATTTTGCCGAAATCATGACTTTTGGCATGGAGACGGATCTTGATCTAGGAGTGGCGTATAAGGTGATTGCCGGTTTTGGTTTATCGTTTTAGATGTACGATGCGTTTGGAAAGCTAATGGTGGATAACGACCACAGCCAGGGAGGGACGGGTTTTTCCACTCCTCTTAATGACATCCGGATCATTTATGGGCACGAGACGAGGTTGCTGTGCCCAACCCCTATTCAACAGGCTGCTCCGCAACCCCGCCACATTGCTGTTGAGCAGAGCTATATGGACCAGGATGTCTCGGTGGTGCAAAAAGCGCTGAAGACGGCAGCCAATTTTGAATGGGACACGGAGCAATTATGAAAGCCATGATTTTTGATCAAAGGGAATTCCGAAGTGCGCTCGGCAGATTTGCTACTGGTGTTACCGTAATCACCACTATTGGCCCTGATGGTAATCCCGAGGGGATGACGGCGAACTCCTTTTCGGGCCTATCTCTGGAGCCGCCGCTGGTGCAATGGTGTATCGGTAAGTCGGCGCCGACCCACGACATTTTTTACAGCTGCGGTCATTTTATTATAAACATTCTGCGTGCGGATCAGCGCCAGATGTCGAACCAATTCGCAACGCCAGCCGAGGATAAGTTCGTCGATGTTGTCTGGTATCCTGGCCTGGGTGGCTGCCCAATTGTCAGTGATCCGCTGGCCATATTCGAATGTGCCAGCTGGGCCCAACACGATGGTGGCGACCATACCATTCTCATAGGTCAGGTTGAGAAATTTACCTACTACGATGGCGACCCTCTCCTGTTTAACGCTGGCAAATACGCGCATGTTACGTCCTATCCGGATGATGATATGGCTGATATAGAGACGGGTGAATTTGCTGATCTTTTGCTATAATCATTTGATGCTTCAACCAAGTCTGGGGAGAATGAACTATGGTTGCTTACTGGGTCGCACGTGCAAAAATAAATGACCCTGTAGAATACAAAAAATACACCGATCTGGTGCCCAAAATAATTGCCGAATACGGTGGGAAGGTGCTAGCTCGAGGCGGCTCTTACGAGACTCTAGAAGGACCAGACATGTTCGAGAGGTTCATCGTCATCGAGTTTCCATCAAAACAGGCGGCCTGTGACTGCCATGCGTCCGGTGCCTATCAAGATGCTCGGAAATTCCGCCTAAAAGGGGTTGGTCAGAACGAGCTGACCATCGTTTCTTCCGGTGATGCGACGCCCAGGTAAGCCGGTGGGTTTTTGGTGCTTTAGGGGGCGTCAGCGTTGAATGCAGTATGTAGAAAAATCATAGTATTTCGTCAAATTCGAATTTTCCACATACAAATGAGAGTATTATGATGTATACATTGGTTACAAATTGGCTACCTTCCTTGTGACTAAAATTCCAAAGGAGCAGACAATATGGATCTTGGATTTTTCACCATGCCCATTCATCCGCCGGAGCGGACACTGACGGAAACACTTAAGGAAGATCGTGAGTTTGCGATCTTTGCCGATGAACTAGGTTTCGTTGAGGGCCTGTTTGGAGAACACATTACCGATGCTGCCGAGACCATCACATCGAGTCTAATCTTCATCGCCTGGATCTTGAAGGACACCAAGAACGTCAAGCTTGGCACAGGCACTGTGAACTTACCGAATCACCACCCCGCCATGGTGGCGGCGGAGGTAGCTATGGTCGATCACATGGCCGAGGGCCGTTTTTTATTTGGCATTAGTCCAGGCGGCCTTCTCTCCGACGCTGAGGTTTTTGGAAACCTAGACAATGACCGGACGGAAATGTTTGTAGAGGCCATTAACCATGTGCTGGCGATATGGGACGGTGATGCGCCCTATAATCTCAAGGGTAAGTATTGGAATATCACAACCGAGAAAACTATGATTGAGTATCTGGGGCAGGGTATAATTAGCAAACCTTACCAGAAACCGCATCCACCTATCGTTGTCAC
>CAZWKO010000136.1:0-6826 GCA_964634925.1 uncultured Vicinamibacteraceae bacterium | reverse complement strand
CCGTGTCATCCAGGCGTTTCTTTTATTGATTACGTTGCCGTGCCCATCTAGCTGGCGACTTCGGTAGAAATGGGCAGTTGGATCCACAGCACCTCGACCGTCGTCATCAACAGAACCACTGTGCAGGAGGACACGTCCCCGATCATCGAACGCTTCGAACTCCACCCAGACATCGAAGGCATCGACTGTTCCACCGGGGAAGAAATGCCCGACATTCCTCGTGCGGACAACGACTTCTACACGAACGGATTCACCGCGCCGCACCGCGACAGGTGTTACGTCGAGCGGCGCGAAGACCTCTGCCACTGGACCGGTGGTCACTACACCACGGATTCCAAGTTGGGGGGATTCTTCTCCGACGCCAAACGTACTGGCAATCGTTGGAACGTTAGTTGCGCCCTGGGGCTGTTCCGTTGGAGTCGTAGTTTCCTCGGTCCGGCTGATGCCAAAAATGTCAACGGAAACTTGACCGGCTTTTAGGAAGTCCTGAACGGCTTGTAGTTGTTCAGCGTCACCGTTGACGAATGGGATGGCCGTGTTGGCAGCAGCGAATCGATGGGACCGCACGTAGCCGTCTTTTGCTGCCGGATCGTCCGAGGCGACGCGCGGCATATGACAGTCGTTACAGGTCTGGGCCTGAGGAGGGTAATAAAACGAGCGAGCGCCCTCCCCGGAGACGCCCGACGCTTGCCAGTTGTCGTACGCGTTGAATCCTCGGACCCATCGATAGTCATTGACTGGTGTGTCGAGATGCACCTTATGACAGGTTGAACAAAACGCTTCGGACTGTTCCCGATGAAACGGTTTCAGAAAGGTTCGGCGATGGGGTTCCGGTGCCACGGCCACGAGTTGGTCATGGGCCCACGACAACACGGGGTTGTCGCTGGTGGCGAGGTCGTGCAGAGGAGGGTATTCGATCACGAAATCACCCTGCCCCATGGTGCTACCGACGTGCACGATTGAATGACAGGAGGTACAACCGAGTCCTGCTTGCGCTTCGGGCGTGTCGATCTGGTCGCGGATTGGGCGGTCGAACTGCCCGTTGAAGAACACGGCATGGTCATGACATCCTGCACACCATTTGGAAGGTTCGGTTCCGACAACATCCTGCATGTACTCAATCGATTTTCGGTACCACTGGTTATTGAACGAGGAGAAGTGGTGTACCGAGGCGTTCCATTGGTCGTAGATGTCACGATGACAGCGACCACATGTTTCACTGGTCAGAAAAAAATCTGAAGGAATGATTTCGCCGGTGGTCGTCGTGGCCGACGACGGGAAAAAAGGATTCGCGGGGCCGTTGGCTTCTTCGGCCATCGTGAGCGGAACTTGCGTGGGATTTTCCACGCGGTGGTTTGCGCGCCACGTGGCGTCATGCCATACGCGTGCTGCCGGAGCCAACAGTAAACAGACTACCGCACCGGCAAGCGATACTCGGACTGATACTGCGGACCATCCCAAGGGGGCCTTGTGAGTATTGCGCCATAGGTGGACGGCCAGCAGGAGTACTCCGGCCACAGTAATTCCGACATAGGAATACACCAGTGCCCGTGTTCCGGTCGTGGCTCCGACGATGGCGAGTCCGACGCCGCAAATCACCCCGAGTGCCAGTGTCAGAAGGCCGACGCTGAAGAACACGGATGGTGTCCAGTAGCCCCGCCTGGCGACCCATGCACAGGCACCAAGAACGACGACTCCAAGTACAGGGTGGAGCACCACGTTTCCGAAATACCAGATTGAAGCCGTGGGAAATGCGATTAGACAGGCGCTGTTGAGAATCAGAGCGATCAAGCCGATAAAGGCGACACGCGTCACAACTGCTAGTGTACCCCGCCATCGTTGTTGAAATGTGTCAGGGCACCGTAGAATGCTGATTAAGAAATATGGGATTTCTTTGCCGGTCTGCCGGAGGACGGGGTAGGACTGTGCACCGTCATGCAGTGCGTCGGCGTCCGGCGCGCATCGGTGTCGCAATCATTGGTATTGCCGTACTCATGCTTGGGTTGGTCGTATTTGACCAACGTTCCGTGGAGGCCCAGTCGACGACGGTTCAAGAGACATCATCGGCAGACAGGTCACCTGGACACCGCCAGATGCTTGCGTTGCTGCAGCAGATTGCCGTTGAAACAGACGTCACCAATGAGTACATCGGTGAGGGACTCGTGCGACTTGCACGCGAAGAACTTGCGGCACTGCCCGCAGATGCGTCGCCGGCGACAGAGTTTCAGGTGACGAGTCGCCTGGCTGATGAGGAGTTACGAGTCGGCAATCAACTCGAAGCCATTCGGTACTACACACATGCGCGAGATCTTATGCAGGATGCCGAACTGTCGACGCGAGTCGACAGTTTATTTAGTCTCGGGATTGCTTACTTGAGATTGGGTGAGACACAGAATTGCGCGCTCAATCATTCCGCCGATAGCTGTATTTTGCCGCTCCGAGGCGGAGGTATTCACACGCTCCCTGAACCGTCACGGAATGCTATTGCAGCCTTTACTGAGATTCTTGAAATACTGCCTGAATTCAGTCTTTTAAATCGGTCGACGCAATCATTGCAGTTGGCGGCGAGATGGCTGCTCAATATCGGGTTTATCACCATCGGAGGCTATCCGGACCAGGTCCCTGAGGCTTATTTGATTCCGCCGAGTGCGTTTGAATCAGATGAGTCGATCCCTCGATTCGACAACATTGCGCCACATCTCGGGATCGATACATTTGACCTGAGCGGAGGGGCAATTGCTGACGACTTCGATAACGACGGTTATTTGGATCTTGTGGAATCAACCTGGGACCCGAATGGTCAGATGCGGTTTTTTCGTAATAACCGGGATGGGACGTTCACCGACCAGACGCAGCAGGCCGGGCTTGAAGGACTCTTGGGTGGCTTGAACCTTGTTCAGGCCGACTACGACAACGATAGTTACGTGGATGTTTTGGTGCTGCGTGGCGCGTGGATGGGAGAACACGGGCAACATCCGAACTCATTACTGCGGAACAATGGCGATGGGACATTTAGTGATGTGACGTTTGACGTTGGCCTTGGAGACGAGCACTACCCGACGCAGACGGCGTCGTGGGCCGACTACGACAATGATGGTGACCTTGACCTGTACGTCGGCAACGAATGGACCGCGTCATTGCAGGCACCCAGTCAGTTGTTTCGTAACAATAACGACGGCACCTTTACCGATGTTGCAGTTAATGCTGGTGTCACGAATGAGCGTTTTACGAAGGCGGTCATATGGGGCGACTATGACGACGATCGATTCCCGGACCTCTTCGTGTCCAATCTCGGGCAGAGCAATCGGTTATATCGGAACAACGGCGATGGCACGTTCACGGACGTGGCTGAGCAGCTCGATGTCGCAGAGCCTTTGCGCAGTTTTCCCGCATGGTTTTGGGATTTTGACAACGATGGTGCGTTGGACCTCTTCATCAGTACGTATCACGCCAAGATCTATGACCTGGCTGCAAGTGCGCTCGGATTACCGGTCGAGGGGACCCTCGGTGGGCTTCATCGTGGCACTGGCGATGGTCGTTTTGAGGAGGTATCTGCCGAACACGGGCTCGTGACTCCAACGGCGCCGATGGGGGCTAATTTTGGGGACCTCGACAATGATGGCTATCTCGATTTCTACCTCGGAACCGGAGATCCTTTTCTGCAAAGCGTGATGCCGAACGTTATGTACCGGAATCAAGGTGGCACCCGATTTACCGATGTGACCTACTCAGGTGGGTTTGGCCATCTGCAGAAAGGACACGCAGTCGTCTTTGCCGACTTTGATAATGACGGCGACAATGACGTCTTTCAACAAATGGGGGGCGCGTTTCCAGTCGACGGATTCAACAATGCACTGTATGAGAATCCTGGGTTTGACCATCATTGGGTCACGGTTCAGTTGGTGGGGGACCGGTCAAACCGGTCGGCGATTGGGGCGCGTCTTCACGTTCAGGTCACCGAGAATGGTACAAGCCGTTCCATCTATCGGCATGTCAATAGCGGGGGGTCCTTTGGGGCTAATCCTTTGCGTCAAACAATTGGCCTTGGGGCAGCGTCGCACCTTGAGACGTTAGAGGTTTTCTGGCCGACAACTGGGGTCACTCAGACCTTTACCGACATTCCAGTCGATCGAGTCATACGGATCGTCGAGAACTACGCGTCCTATGAGACCCTGCCACTTGAATCTGTCGAATTTCGTGCTGGTCATGAGGGTATGCACGTCGAACCTCGGTGATGCGACAATTTTTAAGATATTCCTCCATTGTTGTTGTTGGGCTGTTGGCCGCTTGTGGCGCCGACACTCCGGTTGTTCCGGAATCGAGCACGAATATTACGACGACGCAGGTGAATGCCGAGGTCGAGTGGTTTGTTGACCGGGCCGAGGCGACCGGACTTAACTTCATTCACTTTAATGGCATGACCGGTGGCTTTTACACGCCGGAGATGATGGGGCCGGGAGTTGGCCTCTTCGACTACGACAATGATGGTGATCTTGATGTTTATATCCCTCAGGGTGACTTGCTAGGTGATGGTGAACCACTCATTGCTCCGCCAGACGGGCAGCCACTCACTGATCGATTATTCCGCAACGATCTTGAGGTGCATTCCGACGGTTCGCGGATGCTGCGGTTTACCGATGTGACTGACGAAAGTGGCCTTGAGTCTCGGGGTTATGGCATTGGCGTGGCGACGGGTGACTATGACAATGACGGGTGGGTCGACCTGTACGTTACCCGCTTTGGTCCAAATCAGATGTTTCGAAATCTCGGAGATGGCACGTTTATGGACGTTTCAGCCGTGTCCAATACCGATGATGCGTCTTGGGGGGCCCCGGCGACCTTCCTGGACTATGACCGCGACGGGTTTCTAGACCTTTTTGTTGGCAACTATCTGGCTTACACACTCGAGACGCACACGCAGTGCTACGCGCCATCAGGTGTTGCGGACTATTGCGCACCGGAATCAGGGTTGCCGCAGACAAACGTTTTGTATCGTAACCAGGGAAATGGCACGTTTGTGGATGTAACGGCGGTTGCGGGTCTGGCGCGGGATTTTGGGCCGGCGCTGGGAAATGCGACTGCCGATTTCAACAATGATGGCTGGATCGATCTGTTTGTTGCCAATGATCAGATGGAGAACCAACTGTGGATCAATCAGCAGGATGGTACGTTTCATAACATGGCGCTGGTGTCCGGGGCGGCACTAGGCGCGGGCGGCAATGCCAAGGCTGATATGGGGGTTGATGCCGGTGATTTTGATAATGATGGTGATGAAGACTTATTTGTCACCGAACTGACCGGCCAAGGCAGCACGCTGTACGTCAACAACGGGATGGGGCTGTTTGAAGATCTCAGTGCACCACGGGGCATTCGGGGTCCGAGTCTGCCGTACACTGGATTCGGTGCTGCTTGGATCGATATTGATAATGATGGTTGGCAAGACCTTATTGCCGTCAATGGGACGGTGACGACTGATATCGAACGGTTCAGTCCTGAAAATCCGCTGCCCCTAGACCAGCGCAATCAGGTGTTCCAGAACCTTCGGGACGGTAGGTTTGAAGATGTGACGGACCGCGCCGGTGCGGTGTTTGATTTATCTGAGGTGAGTCGTGGTGCGGCATTTGGCGATCTTGATAACGATGGTGACACGGACGTGATCATTGCGAACACCGCCGGACCTGCACGACTTCTGATCAATGCCATTGGCCAGCAAAACCACTGGCTTGGCGTGGAGCTTATCGGCCGGCTTACGCCGCGTGATATGCTCGGCGCTCGGGTCGCGTTCGTGCTCCCCGATGGGGCGACTTTGTGGCGTCGTGCACGGTCTGACGGTAGTTACGTCTCGGCAAATGACCCAAGAGTTCTCGTCGGCCTGGCAGACGAGACGACGCCACCGCGAGTTCGTGTGACTTGGCCAGATGGGTCGGTTGAAGAATGGCGTGACCTACCCATTGACCAATACACGACGGTAATTCAAGGTACTGGCAATCAAGTGTCACCATGAGTAGACAAACGATCACAGAGTGTTTTGCGGTCATCATCGTTGTTGCTGGTGTGGCGTGCGGGTCAGTACCTGACTCGCAGACCGGCCCGGTTGTGACGTCTGACGAACCGGTGGTAGCGGCGTCGAACGATGCGGAAAATCAGCCCGATCTGTCTCGTTTTTCAGGGGAGTTGACTCCCGTGGTGCTTCCAGAATTGTCGCAATTGTCGGCATCCATTCAGGACCAAATTCGAACCCAGTATGACCGTGTTGCACAGTTGCGAGAGAGTGACGGAGGCTCACTGACTGCGCTTAGTGAGGCGTACGGGGAGCTTGGGATGATTTTGATGGCGACGAACCTCGACGCCACGGCGACGGATGCGTTTTTACACGCGCATGCTCAAGACCCTCAGGAACTGCGATGGCCGTATTACCTGGCGCAGCTGTTGCGTGAAAACGGCGATACGGATGGAGCGATCGAATTTTATCGTCGCTCACTGCGGCTTGACCCAGCATATTTGGCCGCCCAGGTATGGCTGGGCGAGGTCTATCTTGATGCCAGTCGTTCAGAGGAGGCAGAGGCGTCATTTCGTCAAGCTTTGGACGTGAACCCGTCGTCAGCAGCGGCCTTGTCCGGATTGGGGCGTGCGGCCTTGGCCGTGGGGGATGCGGAGCGAGCAGTGGAGTATCTTGAGCAGGCGTTGGATGCGGGCCCGACCGCGTGGAATCTGCACTATAGTCTTGCGGCCGCGTATCGCACGCATGGCGACCTTGAGAAAGTCGAGTTTCATCTCAAGCAGCTCGGAGGAGACCCACCACGGCCGTATGACCCCATGATGGCGG
>CAZWKO010000135.1:0-6868 GCA_964634925.1 uncultured Vicinamibacteraceae bacterium | reverse complement strand
CCCGCCACATTTATCGCCACAGGTTGGACTTATTTCTGGTGTCGTAATGTAGACGCAGCCTATACAAAAATCATCGGTGTGACGCTCTTGTTTTCGTCCACGGCAGCGCTGCTTAGTCTTTCATTTGGCACCCTGGCGAACGGAGACCGCTCGTTTGACGCCGGTGGGTATTTGGGTGCATTTTCGTCCTACTTACTTGCCGAATATTTCAATAGAACTGGATCGATTATCGTCATACTGACCATAATCTTCCTCTCGGTTATTCTTTCGACCCAGTTTTCATTCGGTCGTTTTTTTTCCCGAACATCAAGCCTATTCACCCACTGGCTTAGCCACATCTACAAAGGAACTCGTGAATGGGCAGAAAAAAAACGCCGTAACCGGCGACGAAGAACCGTCGAGAACGAGCACTTAGAGAAGGCCGGAACTATGTCTGGCCGGGCAGACACGCTTGCCGAGATTCAAAAAGCTCGAGAACTAGAACAAGCACGTGTTGAGAATCGAAAGCTGTCGGACGCGAAACAGCCCCCGCCACCTGCGGACGATTTAGCGGGCACCATTAGGGTTCATGGCACAGGAATACAAAAGCCAAAATCGTCGCCACAACCGGCCACTAAAAACAAGGCGCCCACACTACCTTTCTCATCAGAGCTCACCAAACTCACCAGACCTGGTTCATACACAAGTCCGCCGGTCTCTCTCTTCGATTCACCAAAGGCGATGCAGAAGGTGGACGAACGCAAGCTTATGACGGCCGCACGGCTTTTAGAAGAAAAATGCCAAGAGTTCGCTGTGGACGGCACCGTCGATCAAATTCACCCCGGCCCGGTGGTAACGACTTTTGAATTCAAACCAAAATCAGGAGTCAAATACAACAGGATCGCTGCCCTAGCCGACGATCTCTCGTTAGCAATGGGCGCAGAGAGGGTCCTTATAGAACGCATTCCAGGCAAATCAACCGTTGGAATACAAATCCCCAACGCAGTCCGAGATCAGATCTCTTTAAGAGAATTATTGGAATCAGACCTCTATTCCCGATCGTCATCCAAACTGACATTGGTTCTCGGCAAAACCATACATGGAGAAGTTGTCACGAGCGACCTCTCCACCATGCCACACCTGCTCATCGCGGGCGCAACCGGAACTGGAAAATCCGTTGCACTTAACGCCATGTTGACCAGCATTCTCTACCGGGCCTCCCCAGAAGAAGTTCGCCTAATTCTCATTGACCCGAAACGCTTGGAACTGGGAATGTACGAGGATATCCCCCATTTATTGACGCCCGTTGTCGTTGACCCCAAACAAGCGAACAATGCTCTTCGCTGGGCCGTCAAAGAGATGGAAGGCCGGTACAAGCGACTCGCAACGGAAGGAGTCCGAAATATCGAGCAGTACAACCGAAAAATTGAATTGCTACAACAAGAGTTATCAAAGCCAAATGGAAAATCCACCAGGACCAGCCCAGCAGCTAAAAGCGACCTTGACTCTGCTCAGGAAGCATTGCCCTACATCGTTGTTGCAATCGATGAACTCGCAGACTTAATGATGGTTGCAAGCAAAGAAGTCGAGCAGCTGATCACCCGACTTGCACAAATGGCCCGTGCGGTTGGAATCCACCTTATTCTGGCCACTCAACGCCCATCCGTGGACGTCATTA
Source organism: uncultured Vicinamibacteraceae bacterium (assembly GCA_964634925.1). GTDB lineage: Bacteria > Acidobacteriota > Vicinamibacteria > Vicinamibacterales > UBA8438 > DTWD01. Next base: position 5,211 of record CAZWKO010000135.1, on the reverse strand, counting down.
CCGGTGTAATTAAAGGCAATCTTCCTTCACGCATCGCGTTTCGCGTTTCTTCAAAAGTAGATTCACGGACAATACTTGACACGAATGGCGCGGAGCAATTGCTTGGAAAAGGCGACATGCTTTTCCATGGGCCAGCCAGCTCTTATTGCCAACGCTTGCACGGTCCGTATATTTCCGAGCAAGAGACCGCTCGTTTCTGCGGTTTTCTACGAAAGCAAGGCGCGCCAGGCTATGACGAATCGATTACCGCGGACGAGGTGCTGCCAGATACTCTGAAAATCGATCGTGATGAACTTTACGACGAAGCTAGTCGACTTATCGTCTCCAGTGGAAAAGCATCTATTTCGTATCTGCAGCGCCGACTCAGCATCGGATTTAGCCGTGCGGCACGTTTAGTCGACATGATGGAAGCCGACGGCCTTGTTTCGGGTGGCAGCTCGGGCAAACCAAGAGAAGTGCTCGTAAAATCAGATTACTTTGAGGAAATTGACGCCCAGCTCAGGTAATATGCACCGCGCTTGACCCGCCGGCAACGTATTAATGGCTTCCGGCTTTAGAGCCGATAACTGCGAGTAGATGGAAAATCTGTGCAAGCCAATACTTAAGCGGACTCGTTCGTACGCCCCGTATATCCTGGCAATGAGCTTCGTTTTTTTCGCGGCTATCTGCGTTGCTGAACCTCCTAGTCACCAACAATCGGGAACAGGCGATGTCGCCGCGACTCTCTATCGCTCCGCACTTATGCAGGAAAGAGCCCTTCGAACCCCGGGCAAAACACTACGGACTAACGAAAGCTACAGAGCTGCAATCAAATCATTTACCCGAGTAGCAAACGAATATCCAAATGCACCCTATGCAGACCAGTCACTTTGGCAGGCCGCCGGACTGTGCCTCGTGGCATTTGAACGATGGCACGACGACACCTTTGTCGTTCAAGGCACCAAGCTGTTGGACAGATTAAAGACTACATACAGTCATAGCCCGCTTAGTCGGCGCGTGCCAGATCGACTGACACTTTTTGAAACCGTTCAGTCTTACCGTCGACTCACAAGCCTCAGCAAGACTCTAATAGGCGAGACCATCCGTTACACATTACAACTGAGTCATGAAACATTTTTCGCCTCCGAACATCTCAGCAACCCAACACGTGTCTTTTTTGATCTATCCGATACCATTGTTCCAGAGCACATCAGCACTATCGTCGACTTAGGCGCCGAAGATACTCCTGCCGTTCGAATAGGCTCTCGTAAAAACAACACGACGCGGGTGGTCTTCGACCTTCCTGAAAACACTCGCTGCACAATTCTCAATCTATACGAGCCATTCCGAATCGTAGCCGATTGCCATCCACCGCCGGCAGGCAATAGCACTTCGTTTCCAACAGACACACACCTTGCGAAGCCGGCAGTTACTAAAAGCGACACTGCCCCCCCTTTGACCCTCCCGCGTCAACTCGGGCTTGGAATCTCTCGTATTGTCATTGACCCTGGCCATGGCGGTCGGGATCCAGGCGCCACCGGCAACGGACTAACCGAAGCAACTTTGACTTTAGACCTTGCTCAACGTGTGACAACTAAACTGCACGCCTCTGGCATTGAGGTCATCTCGACGCGCCAATCAGACGAGTTCGTACCTTTGGAGCAGCGGGTAGAGCTCACAACACGCCAACATGCCGACCTTTTTCTATCTCTTCACGTAAACGCGAGCCCGCGTGAAGGCACGCGCGGAATCGAAACGTATGTCTTAGATTTCGCAGACAACAATGAAAGTCGGCTCATCGCTGCTCGAGAAAATAGGCAAGTGACGAGCACAATGAGCGACCTTGGCTCCTACGTCAGAGCAATTACAAATTCAGCAAAAACAACCGAGTCAGACCAACTGGCCATTTACATCCAACGGCATCTAGTCAGGTCTCTCAGAACACTCGATCCCGAAATACCAGATCTAGGAATCAAACAAGCACCCTTCATCGTACTCGTTGGAACTCAAATACCAAGCGTTCTCGTGGAAATCGGTTTTCTGAGCAACACAAAAGACGCCAAGCTGCTCAAGACTGATCATTTTCGAGATTCGGTCGCTTCAGCCATTACGAATGCTGTTCTGCAGTATCGAGACGAACTGCAATCTAGCCAGCCTCAACAACCCGCAGAACACACCCAGGTCAATTAGCGTCTGTCGCCGTCATTCCTCACCGGAGTTCAGCCCCAGCGAAATCCCTCCACCGTCTGGCCCTATCTGGTCTTGACCACGCCGTTTTCTCAATATCAGCAAACTAACCGCCAACATGAATCCAAGCAAGAGGCCAACCAGTCCAATCATGCCGACAATCGCCAACGAACCCATGAGTACATCCAGTATGGTCGTTGGTGTGGTCGTATTCTCTACGGCCTCGTATACCAGTGGGGTCAGTGGCTCGTTTTGCAGCAGCACTATTCCAGCCTATCAATCTCGATTGGAAACAGCTAGTTCTACCATTGTTCGCACCATAACGCCTGTGGCTCCCGCATCAGCAATTGGGCTCGCGGCCTCTGTCCAAGCTGTGCCGGCTATGTCTAGATGCGCCCATGGCTTGCCGCCGCTGAATGCCTGCAAAAATGCGGCAGCAGTACAAGCACCGCCCTCTCGGCCACCAACATTTTTGAGGTCCGCCAATTCTGATTCCAATTGCTCACGATACTCAGGATACAGCGGAAGATGCCATAGTCGCTCCCCCGAGCGCTCCGAAGCATCAGCAATGGATTCGACCCATTCTCGTGGCTCACCGAATATACCGCTCGACACCTTCCCAAGGGCAACAACACATGCTCCGGTCAATGTCGCAACATCAACAAGATGCGTCGCACCAATTTCCTGAGCGTACCAGAGAGCATCTGCCAGTATTAATCTTCCCTCAGCATCGGTGTTGATAACCTCGACAGTCGTTCCGGCGGCTGATGTCAAAATATCGCCAGGCTTTGTCGCGAGGCCGCTCGGCATATTTTCCGTCATCGGCACAAGACCGATAACATTCGTCCCTGCCCCTATCTGTGCGATCGCACACATAGCCCCGACAACTGCCGCACCGCCTGACATGTCACTTTTCATCCGCTCCATGCCACCGGCCGGCTTGATCGATATGCCGCCACTATCAAACGTCACACCTTTCCCTACAAACGCCAACGTTGAATCCGACGCACGAGGAGAGTCGTAACGCATCACCAGCAACCGAGGCGATTCTTCGCTTCCCCTGGCTACGCCAAGCAAAAGTCCCATACCTAAATCTCGAATAGCTGTTTCGTCGAGGATCTCTGTCCTTAAACCGCTCTCGTTACATAACGACATGGCCCGATCCGCAAACACGCTCGGCGTCAATACATTTGCCGGGTCATTGGCAAACTCCCGTGCTGCGCTGACCGAGCGAGCAATCGCATTTCCATGGTGGATCGATTCCGAGACATCCACACTACATTCCTCCGGCCACACCAGTTCATACGATGTCGGTTCAGCCACAGATTCCTGCGAATGGCGGTATCGCCTGTCAACAAAGCCACCATAACCGACGCCTTCAACCGCAGCACTAACGAGTTCACACTTTGAAGCGTCTCCCCTACATACAACCCCGGCTCTGGTTACTTTGAGTTTTCCCGCTGCACGCGCTCCCACCGCAGCAGCAAGCCGGAGCCTAACCGGGACAGTTCCATCTCGCGCCTCTGTACCAACCAGCACCGCACGCTTGGCTCCTCCATCCCCAGTTTCTAGTTCAACCTGGAGGGTCTGATGCCTCTTGGAACTAAATTCCCCTGAGCTCCAGGCGCGTGAAATAACACCGTTGCTCAATAGATCAAGACTCCGAATGGTCTCCGATTCACTGTCCTTAGAACCGAATACCGGCACTATCAACAGATCAACGGTTGTCGACTCGACAGTCGTCACAACAGGACTTACTACTGGATATTGAAAATTCGACATCGCGGGATTATATCGAGCTAAAATGAAACTAGGGACACCAAAAGGAACCTCGATGCGAACACACCCACTAATTCATCGGCGTATCACCATTTGCGCAAGCGCTCTCATCCTCATATTTACTCTCACATCTGCTGTAACACTCCTCGGCCAAGACGAAGATGCTGAACTCCGTCTCCGTGCGACACCGAGGGTCGCATTTGCACCAGCTGATGTACTTTTTGTTGGTCAAATTCGCGGTGGCCCCGATGACAATGAAGAGCTTTATTGTCTCGAGATCGAATGGGATTGGGGTGACGATACGACATCGGAACAGACATTAGATTGCGATCCCTACGAGCCAGGCGTAAGCGAAATTAGACGTCGATTTTCAGTTCGCCATACATACAACTATGGAGGACGGTACGAGGTACGACTTCATCTAAAACAAGGAAACGACGTTGTGATCTCCGGCCGAACGCGACTCGAAGTTCGTGGTGTTAATCAGAATCTCAGATAGGACATCTCCGACCACATTCTGGCTTACCGAAACACCCGAATAAAAACCAGACCAATCCTATTACTTGTTCTTCTGCGCCTGATGCTCCGTTAGCAGCACCTCTCGCCATTGGCCCGCCGACTCAAACACTCGCCCAATTTCGTCGCCTTTACCGAGGTCAGCCCTCATCGTCTTCAAATTTGCAATCAAAGCATCAAGTGCCGTCGCCACCTCAGCCGTATTGGTCGCACAGATGTCTCGCCAGATATCTCCCGGGCTCGACGCCAGACGGGTCGTGTCCGCAAGTCCTCGACCTGTTAAGCGCAGACCTTTCTCACCAATAGCTGTACCAACCACATGCATCAATGCACTCACTGTTATCTGTGGTAGATGGCTCAAATACGAAAGCACACGGTCGTGGTCGTCAGGCCCCATCGCGTGTGGTACGGCGCCAAAGCCGACTACGAAATCCTGCAATTTCAAAACGGCATCTCCAGTAGTCTCATCTATTGGTGTCAGTAGCCACGGACGGTCTTTAAATAGGTCGCTTCGCGCATGTTGAAACCCTCCGCGTGGCGCACCACCGAGAGGATGCCCTCCCACGAATGTCAGCCGATCAGGCAATTGCGCCGCGGAGGCCACGATTTCCCGCTTCGTGCTACTGACATCAGTCACAATCGCAGAACCTTTGATATAGTCGCCGATTTCTGACAGCAACAAGATATTTTGTCGAACTGGACACGCCAGCACAACAACATCTGCCTCCGCGATGACCACGAGATCATCTG
>CAZWKO010000134.1:0-6886 GCA_964634925.1 uncultured Vicinamibacteraceae bacterium | reverse complement strand
GGTGACGATGTTTATTTCAATCGCTCGCCGATTATGCGTGACATGATTCTGACGAAGCTTAATAACGAACCTGAGGCACATAACCCTCTTAAGACACACGTCTAGTTCCATATTTGGTACAGGAGAAGAACCAATGGCCGTGATTCGCGACAAAATGCCGGCATTTCAGCTTTTCCAGCCTTCCAGTACAGAGGAAGCGTTGGGAGTGCTCGACCGCTATGGGGCCGAGGCATGGGTACTGGCGGGGGGGCTCGATTCTTGGGACTGGTTCAAGGATCGTGTCCAGAAGCCAGCCGCTGTGGTTGATCTCGGAGGCATCGCCTCCTTGCGTGAGATTCGATCCTCAGCCGGTGGTATAGAAATTGGTGCGATGGCCACTCTTAGAGAAGTCATTCGCCATCCGGATGTTTCAAGTCAGTTTGGAATCCTCGGGCAGGCCGCTTCGAAAGCTGCTTCGCCGCAGATTCAAAACCAAGGAACACTTGGTGGCAATGTTGGCCAAGATACCCGTTGCTGGTATTACCGCGATGGGTGGAGTTGCTACCGAGCGGGTGGCAATATTTGCTATGCAGACACGCCGACGGCCATGAATCGTGAGCATGCGATTCTTGGTGCGAGCCGGTGTGTGGCGGTGAATCCGTCTGACACAGCTCCCGTTCTCGTCGCGCTAGACGCAGAAATGGTTGTTGTTAACAATGGTGGCGAACGCGTTATTCCTGCACAGGATTTCTTTATTGGCCCAGCTGTGGACATCGAACGAATGACTGCCCTGCAGCCTGGTGACATCCTTACGCAGATTCGTATCCCGTCAACGTGGGCGAATGCTCGTTTTTACTTTGAAAAAGCTCGTGACCGGCAGGTATGGGATTTCCCGCTTGCTAACGTGGCGTCGGCTGCGAAGGTTAGCAATGGCGTAATTGAAGATATTCGAATCGTTGCTAACGGGGTTGCCCCGTACCCGGTTCGGTTTATCGCAGCTGAAGATGCGGTCCGTGGTCAGCAGGTTGGTGACCAGGCTGCAGACCAGGCTGGACAGATTGCGATTCGAGGTGTCAACCCGCTTGCGCACAACGGGTACAAAGTTACGTTGTTGCGGAACCTGGTCATGCGCTCCGTTCGCGGCGAGGCGTAGTACATGGAATTGTTTCAGTGGGGAACTGATCCCTGGGGCCAAGAGATCCTGATTAGGGTCTCTTGGGACCTACTCTATTTGTCGTTTTGGGCCGGTATTGCCTTCATTATTTTCCATGTGATCTACTCTGCTGTTTGGCTTCCGAAGTTGGCGCGGGAAGCTTCTGGTGGTGAAGGCTCTGCGGGCGTGGCTGGTATTCCCGATCGAATCGAGCGCCATACCCTGGCCGCTCGTCTCTTTCATTGGGTTATGGCGATCTCAATGTTGGTGCTGTTGGTGACTGGATTTTTTCCGATTGTTGGCATCCAGTTTCCCTGGGTGACGATTCACTGGATTGCTGGGGTTGTTCTGACAATCTCGATTATCTATCACATCGTGCACTCGACGTTTTTTCTTGATTTCTGGTCTATCTGGATTCTTCCAGCCGATTTGGCAGAGGCTGCTGCTCGAGTGAAGCGTCAACTCGGGCAAGGTGGTGAGGGGGAAATTAAGAAGCACGGAAAATACCCTCTCGACCACAAGCTGTATCACACCTCGGTCATGTTGGCTGGCCTTGCCGTTATCGCGACCGGACTTGTCATGATGTTTCGCATTGAAAATGCTCTTGTTGCGAGGAACGCATATCTTCTCGCAGAGGAAACGTGGGGTCTTATGTACACACTCCATGGCCTTGGGGCAGTGCTATTTGTGATGTTGACGCTGACGCACATTTACTTTGCGGTTCGACCGGACAAGATTTGGCTGACGAAGTCGATGATCTTCGGTAGCGTTAGCCGTGATGAGTACTTGTCGCATCACGACCCAGACCGCTGGGACGTAACCACAAAGTAATTAGTTACTCGGCTACCCGCTTCATCGAAAGTGGGTAGCCAGTTCATCTTTTCATTTCTCGAACGACTGCAGAGGGGAAGGTTGAATCATGTCGCAATCCGCGACGGATGAACTTAAAGCGACGGTGAATATCGTTGAGGAAACGTACGAGTTTTGTTTGGCGTACGCGGCAAAAGGCGTGAGCGGATTGATGGCGCGGACCGGGGATACGCAAGCCCGGGACCAGCTTGAGAAACTTGCGCAGGCCCTTCCAGGCCTCGGGGATGTTTTTCTGAAGGTTGTTGAGGAACTTGAAGGTGACGGCCGAGAGCAGTACAAAGGGTTCATCGAGGTTCTTCGGCGCGATGCGGAGGCCGGCCATGCGGCCGTCCAGCTTGTGTTGGCTCAGGAAAACATTACGTCACAGATGGTTGACAATCTTAACGGTATGATTCATCTCAGAGCGTTGCTCACGGATGTCTTTCTAATTGATGAGATGCTCAGACCTGAAGCTGATCAACCTCTTCACATTCAACCAGCCGAGTAGAACCAACTTTTCTGTTGGTTGTGGCAGGTTCACGAAAGCCGTTAATCCGCCCAGATGGAATTACAGAATAAAGTCGCATTAATTACGGGTGCCCGGAGGATCGGTGCGACGCTAGCCGTTGATCTTGCACGGCATGGCGTTGACGTGGGTCTGTCTTACCATCAGTCGGTCGACATTATCGAAGCGGCGGCGGCGCGGGTCCGAGAGACTGGGCGACAAGCCCTAGTCACAAAGGCCGATATCGGTGAACCAGCGGAGGTGCAACAGTTAGTTGCGGAGACGGTGAAGGCGTTTGGACGGGTGGACATCCTTCTGAACATGGCTTCGATCTATTGTCAGCGACCTTTTGACGCCCTTACGGCGGATGATTGGAATGCGCCTCTGCGCATTGACTTGGCGGGTGCCTACGAGTGTTCGAAAGCTGTTGTGCCACATATGCGGCGCGTCGGCGGCGGACATATTATTTGTTTCTCTGACTGGACGGCGGCGGGTGGTCGACCCCGATACAAGGGCTATGTTCCGTATTATGTTGCTAAGCGCGCGGTGATGGGGCTGACGGAGGCTCTTGCTCTGGAGCTTTCGTCAGACAACATTTTGGTCAATGCAATTGCGCCGGGTCCCATCATTCCGCCGACAGAACTGGATGGTTCTGAAGTGCAGGAGGTTGAACGGGTTACGCCGCTTGGGCGATGGGGAGGCGCAGGCGCGATTTCTGAAGTGGTCATTGGGCTGCTGAAGACCGGCTTTGTTACGGGCGAAACGATTCGCGTCGATGGCGGGCGACACGTTCGATGACTAGACAGACGATTCATTAATATGCCGACACTCATATCTAAACCGTCGATCGTTGAGGCGGTTGGAACCAAACCTAAGCAGATCGAAGAATACGCGGGTCGTGTCAATTCCGGGCACGAAGGTGTGAGCGTCGCGCGTATGATTTCTCCTGAAGGATGGGAGGAACCGGGTCAACGCCCTGAGTTCGAGGAAATTACGGTTGTGCTTCGAGGGACGCTACGTGTGGAATATGAAGGCGGGCATCTTGATGTGAATGCGGGCCAAGCGGTTGTTACGTCAGCCGGCGAATGGATTCGATACAGTAGCCCTGCTCTTGGTGGGGCAGAATATATGGCGATCTGTCTGCCTGCGTTTTCTCCAGCTACCGTGCACCGAGATCAGTAGCACATCTATTGATGGTACGCCGAGACCCCTAGAGCATTCGTCCTGTCAATTGTTCAGCTTCCCAAAGAATCGCATTAAGAGTTGGCGCAGCGGTGCCGATCGGCAGGTTGCTAATGTAGATGTTGTTTACGCCTAGCTGTCTCAGCATGGCGATAGACCGCGCGCAGATTTGTATAGCGGTGAGTCCGGCTTCAAATTCAGCGGTCAGATGAGTTGCGGGGATCGGGAGGAACTGTGCAAGGTATTTGAACGTGTTGATACTCGCGCTTCGATAAAAAAACACGCCAAACACCCCCGGGAGTGTCAGTCGACGGCGGTGTGCAGTGGCGACGAATTGTTCAACGGCGAATCGATCATGATGAGAAACAACCTGCGTTAAAAAAAAATCTGCGGTGACATTATTCTTGAGTAAAAAATCCACTTGGTTTTCGATGTCACCATGCGGATTAGCCCATCCGCCGAGCGTTAGTTTCGGGTGTTTCGTTCGGATGAGTTGTCGAAGGTCGGCCCCATGCGGAACGACTCGAGGTGCTCCAACCGTGGTATCGCCACCAAGCACGACTAAAGATCGAAAACCTGTTTCCCATGCGCGATCCGCATAGCGAAGACAATAGTTCAGAGTGTGTTTCGTCGTCAGAAAAGGAACGATGTATTTTCGTGGAACGTCGTCTCCGAGATTTGCAATGAGGTGGCGGAGGTTGTCTTCTTCTTGTTCTCCGACGGCTCCGTCCGTCAGAAATGAATAGGTGCCCAGTCGGGCGAGACCCTCAACGGCATGGTAAGTGTCGATCCAGGCTTCCATGCCGGCCCTCGGGTCGAGTGTCGCGCGAGGCGGGCGAAGTTCAGCGGCAACGAGACCGTTGCCCTCTGCTAACACACTTATGAAATCCAAAAGAACTAGCTACTGAGAAGAGTGATCGGTATTTGAGTCAGCAGAGTGCCTAGGCGTTAGATGTTCGAGTACGAACGCAAGCATTTTTTCGCGTCTATGGTACTCGAGTGCCGGTGTGCCTAGACGATGTCGTGATTTGGGATAAATCATCATTTCAAAGGGCTTACCAGCATCCTGCAAGGCGTACGCAAATTGCAATGTGTTCTGCATATGGACGTTTTCGTCCATGGACCCGTGTACGAGTAATAGGTCGCCGTGCAAACTACTTGCCTTGAATCGTGGTGAGCTTTTCTGGTAGCCGTCACTATTATGTCCCGGTGTTCTCATGTAGCGTTCCGTATAGATGGAATCATAATCTCGCCAATCAGTGACGGAGCCACCCGCGATTCCCATCGACCAGCGTTGACTGTGGGTCAGCGCATAGCTGACCATATATCCACCATAGCTCCAGCCCTCAATACCGATCCGGCCGCGGTCAACGAATGATTGTTCTAGCAGCCAGTCAAGACCGTCCTCGAGATCACGAAGTTCCAGCTCTCCGAAACGTTGATAGACCGGCCAGGTTGAGACGGCGCCCTTACCACTAGCGGTGCTGTTGTCCAGTACCCACACCACGATGCCTTGCTGAGCGAGAAGCTGCCAAAAAAGAGTTTCAGTGCTCCAGGCGTTTCTCACTCGTTGTATGTGCGGTCCTCCATAGACATGTTGATAAACGGGATACTGATGAGTCGGATCGAAATTTGGTGGCTTGATCATCAACGCTTCCATGACGAACCCGTCTCTATTGCTGACTTGATGAAACTCAGGCTTTGGCAAGGCGTACGTCGCAAGGTTCGTGGCGGGGTTGTTCGCAATCGTCCGGATAGTTGCACCGTTGCTGTCGTGTAATCGGAGCTGTGGTGGTGTAGCAATGTCGCTCCACGTATCGATATAGAGTGTGAGGCTAGGGTTGAACTGAGCGGAATGTGTACCTGTAGTTGTCGACAACAGCTGACGATCACCTCCACTAAGATCAATACGATAGACATCAAGGCCAATATGACTGCGTTCAGTGCCAGAAAAATAAACGATGCCGTTTTCGTCAACACCGTGCAGAGTACGAACTTCCCAATTGCCCTTAGTGATTTCCTCAAGAACTTTGCCGGTTGTGTCGATGTGGTACAGATGGCTCCATCCTGATCGCTCGCTCGTCCACACAGCGGTGCCGTCATCGAGCCATAGTGGTGGCCCAAGAACATTGACCCAAGCCTCAGATGTTTCTCTAAGAATTCGCGTAACGACGCCGGTCGTTCTATCTGCAGTGTTTAGGTCGAGCCAGGTTTGTTCTCGGTCTTGAACTTGAAACACGACATCGTGACCGTCTGGTGTCCAACCGACATCAACGATAAGTGGCTCGACGGACTGATATTCGTCAAGACTTGCCCATGTTGTTTGTCCACCTTTGGCATTCACAATGCCTAGCTGGACAATAGGATTGGGATCGCCGGCTTTTGGGTATTCCCACGTTTCAATATCAGGGTGGTATGGCATGTGGTCGAGTACAGGAAAGCTAGGAACTTCACGGTCATCGAGCCGAAGATACGCAATATGTGTCGAGTCCGGACTCCACCAATAACCTCGGAAGTTCCCGCGGCCATAGATTTCTTCTTGGTACACCCAGTCTAGTAACCCATTGCGAATCCGGGGACTTCCATCAGTTGTGAGCGTGTGGTTTCTTTGCTGCACGAGGTCAACAGTGATTAGATTGTGGTCCTCAATAAAGGCGACAAAGTTCCCGTTAGGACTCATCGACAGTTCTGATTTTTCGCCGGTTGATTGTGTCAGTATTCGGATCCGATTGTTGTCGATGTCAAAGTGATACAGGGTGTCGGCGTGGGTAATGATCATTGAGGCAAGAGATGGATCGACCAGATGGTTCGTTGATCTTGCAAGATCTCTTGCGTCGGCTTGAGAGATGCCGGGTAGCGCTTCAAGCGCTTCTTCCAAGGAAGCCACATCGATTAGAGCCGCGCGGTTTCCGCTAATTGCATCAACGCGCACGAAAGGGCTTTCAAACTGGTCGCCCGGAAGACGCCTAGCGATGTAACTCTCATTGTCCAGCCAAGTAAGACCGACTGGGAGGGTGCCATCGAAGTCGATTCGTTGGTCGGGGTCGTACAGGTCAGCAACCGTAAGCATTTGTTGTTGCGCCTGTGCTATCGGTGTTACGCCACCGATTGCAACAACGAGGGCCACGACGCCAGCGACAATATACCGGGCTGTCAATTTAAGGGTCATCTCTTTGTTTCCTTGATCGGTATAATCCCGGAACACCTCCATTTTACTT
>CAZWKO010000133.1:0-6945 GCA_964634925.1 uncultured Vicinamibacteraceae bacterium | reverse complement strand
CCGGACTGGCCTCAGAACACGACGCTCACGGGGTTCCCACTGTATGACGAGCACGGAATCAACACTATCGAACCAGCCCTGAGCAAATTTTTGTCCGACTCTACCGAGCGCCCGATCATCTTCACACCGGGTTCAGCGAACACCCAGGCGACAGAATTTTTTGAGGCTGCAGTAGATGCATGTCGTCGGATTAAACATCGGGGTCTCTTACTGACGCGGTTTCCTGAGCAAATTCCTAACGTACTGCCACCGGGAATACACCACGCAGCCTACGCACCTCTGAGCGACATTCTCCCGCACGCCGCCGCGCTCGTGCATCACGGCGGCATTGGAACGGCTGCTCAAGCGATGCGTGCTGCCTGCCCACAACTTATTATGCCTATGGCATTTGACCAGCCGGATAATGCTGCTCGTTTATATCGACTGGGAATTGGACGAAGCCTCTGGCCACCTTCCACATTTACCGGGCGGCGCGTTGCCAATAAACTCGATACGTTGCTTGGTTCAAGTGCCGTTTCCCAGGCGTGCAACACGGTGGCCCAACGGTTCGGCGGGAATGATCCAATTAGCAGCACCTGTGCCCTGATCGAATCCGTGAGTTAGTCCGCTAGTTCAAACCGAACCAAAAATAGCTACCGAACAACCCTATTAAGACCGGTTTGCTTCAAGTGTCGGTACAAACGCTGGTGGTTTCCTGTTTCCTGATGCTTGCTCGTATGCATACGCGATTCGGATTAGGGTGGGCTCGCTCCACGCACGACCAAAAAACGACACGCCTACCGGCAACCCTTCGACGAATCCTGCTGGCACCGAGATATTTGGATAGCCCGCGACAGCCGCCAGCGATGAACTCCCACCACTGAAGTGGTCTCCATTCACATGATCAACCACCCACGCCGGCCCTCCCGTCGGGGCAAGAATGGCATCAAGGGCATCGCCATCCATTGCACGGTCAATACCTTCCTCGCGAGACAACCGCCTCGCAGCTGCGTGGGCCTCTTGATAACGCGACTCTGATAAATCCCCGCGCCGTTCTGCGGCAATAAGCCGTTCTTGCCCAAAATACGGCATCTCTTCAACCGCGTGGTCTTCGTTAAAGGCAATAAGATCTGCGAGTGAACGAACCTCTGTCTCAGGTAAAGCAGCCAGGTAGTCATTCAATCCGGCCTTGAATTCATATGCCATGACTTCGACCTCAGCGCGCCGCATGGTTGCACTGGGTCGGAGGGAAATCGGGTCTACGATTGTGGCACCACGTTCGCGCATCAGATCTATTGCATCTTCCATTAAGCGTTCGACCAATGGATGAAATCCATACGCACTCCGTTGCACTCCAATCCGTGCACCGACAAGACCGTTTTCATCGAGATACGGCGTGTAGTCGGCAAGACCCAGAGTTCCTGCCTCCTCGGTCGCCGGATCTCGCGCATCAACGCCAGCGATCACACCAAGTACAACAGCCGCATCTCGTACAGTGCGAGCCATTGGTCCAGCCGTATCTTGTGTCACCGATATCGGCACAATTCCAGATCGACTCACAAGTCCAACTGTGGGTTTGATGCCGACAATGCCATTGGCAGAAGCTGGACATACAATGGAGCCATCCGTTTCAGTGCCAATGGCAACCGTAACGAGGTTGGCTGATACCGCCACTCCTGACCCCGAACTTGACCCGCATGGACTGCGGTCAAGCACATACGGATTGCGGCATTGACCTCCACGAGCGCTCCATCCGCTTGATGAACGAGTCGACCGGTAATTTGCCCACTCGCTCAAGTTTGCCTTCCCCAGAAGCACAGCACCTGCCTCGCGTAGCCGGCGAGCAACTGTTGCATCGTTGGACGGAATCGACCCCTGCAAAGCAAGAGACCCAGCGGTCGTTGTCATCTGGTCGGCTGTGTCAATATTGTCTTTTAATAAGATCGGCACCCCGTGGAGTGGCGACCGAACCGTGCCCGCGTCACGCTCACGATCCAATCGCTCCGCGATAATTGATGCTTCAGGATTCGTCTCGATCACACTCCGTAACATCGGACCCTGACGATCGTGTTGTTCGATTTGAGAAAGGTACTGGCTCACAATGCTTCTAGTAGTTCGGTCACTAGAACGCATCGATGCCGTCAAGGCAGCAATCGTTGTTTCGTCAAGCTGGAAATCAGATGGTACGTCTCGCACCAATGCTGTAGGTTTATCCGAACGCTCACGATCCATCGAACCGCAAGCTGTCGCTCCGATGGTCAACGCGCTGACGCGGAGAAAGTCACGACGCCTAACCTTGCCTCTATCGTGCCCTGCCATCAGATTATGGAACGGTAATTTCAAACGGGATAAACGTGTCACCCCAATGTAGTCGAAGTTCAGCCGTTTTCTTTTCCACCGCCGAAAAGTAGAACCCCATCGTCTCCATATGCTCACCTAATCGAGGCGAGGCCATAAAGCGCAGCGCGTCCGTTTCTTCGCCTGGGTATGGCGTGTGATACACGTCCGCCTGGGAATTAAAGATGATGGTCCAACGGTTTGGATCGGGGATAGCCCACAGGCTGTATTTTCCAGCGGACAGAGCATTGCCATTAATGGTCACGTCACGACTAAACTCAATAGCCGTCGCGTCGTTCGCGCCAGGATTCCAAATGTCTCCAAAAGGAACAATTCCTCCAAACAGTTCTCGACCACGTGCAACAGGCCGATCGTAGGTAATAGTGATCGACGTGTTTGCAATTTCCTGCCACACAGACCCGCTCTGACTCGGCTTTACATCGTCAAGCGCAATAATTGGTAAGTCGGCTGCAGCCATATCTGAGGAAGCGTCGGCTGCACTACCCGACTCGCCGGCACCCCCGCCACAACTAACCCAGCCAATTGCCGCGCTCCCTAGAAATACACCCAGCCAGTTCCTAATCATCAATCACGTCCTCCTATTCAAATCTACATCCTACGGCTCGAGTCTATCTCAGTCTTTTCGTGGCAAGCGCTCATCGCGCATCGCAGTACGATAAGCAAAGAGCGCCGTCACAACAGCCATCTGGCGTAAATCCTCACCTTGCACACGATCGAACACATCCATATTCGAATGGTGCGTGCGTGAGTTGTATTCGAGGCGATCCTGAATAAACTGAAACCCCGGTAAGCCAACTTCGTCAAAGGGTACGTGATCCGTACCACGTGTTGAACGTCGACCAATGGTGGTTACCCCAAGATCAGTTAACTCATCCATCCACCGTCTAAAAATCGGTTCAACAGCACCATTTCCCTGTAACCAGACACCACGAATACGACCAGTGCCATTATCGATGTTGTAGTACGCCGAGACAGTATCGTGTCCTGATTTCAGTATCTGACTTTTCGCATCACCAAAGTGACGTAGAACATATGCGCGCGACCCAAGCAACCCCTCTTCTTCACCGCCCCACAAGGCCACACGAATGGTCCGTCTTGGTCGCACATCGAGTGTCTGTAGTATGCGAGCCGCTTCCATCATCGCGGCAACCCCAACAGCATTGTCTGTGGCGCCGGTTGCGGCGTGTGTCGAGTCAAAGTGAGCACCAAGGATCACAACTTCGTCAGCGAGGTCCGTCCCAGGAAGCTCCGCGATCAAATTGAACCCGTTCGGCCGCGTTTCTTCGTGAAACCGAGTCTGGATATTGACCTCGACCCGCACCGGAACATCGAGCTCAAGAAGTCTCACCAGGCGGTTGTAATGTTCGACGGCAATCGTTGCCGAAGGAACGACATTCCGGGCATCCACCGCTCGAGAGCCACCAGCTCCAACGAATATCGTCCCACCGTCTGTTCGTTGCGTCGGCCAAACGAGATCACTACCTAGCGGAGCCCCTCCGACAAGCGACACATCGCTACCTCGATCCAAGACAGCGACCACGCCTTCCTCAACAAAAAATCGATTGACGTACTCAGCAAGTCTGGTTCCAGTACCACCACTTCCCTTCTGCTCAGAGGTTCCTTGAAGCGCCTGCGAAACATCTGCCAATAATTCCTCATCCAGTCGCAGTACCAAATCACCTTCAAGCATCTCGACACGCCGCAGGGGTTGCGTCAAAACAATCTTTCCGTTCAGCGTGCCCCGGTATTGATCCAAGTCATCTCGCGAGGAGATCGCCACCCGCACAACATCCGCAGTGATAACGCCCTCTGTGCTGGTTGTCCACGCCCGTGGGTATCCAATGATGGGCATAGTTTGTGGCGCAACCAAATGGGCGTGAAAGCGTTCTAACGACCAACCACGACCATATGGAAACCGTTCCTCATAAACACGGAGCCCCCATCGTCGCATCCGCTCTGCTGCCCAATCCTTTGCAGCCTCAATAGAAGGTGTGCCTGTGACACGTGGTCCGAATACGTCGCTAAGCCAGCTAACCGTCTCCATCGCTTGAGACCGCTCGAATCCTTCTTGCCGAATTGCGCGGACTATTTCTGTATCGCCCTGTTGTGCCACCACCCACACCGGCCCTAGGCTGGCGAAGACCAGCACGATCACGAACGCGACGGAGCGCATATGTGAACCAGTCACTCTAATTCGTGAGTTTGCCGTCGGCAGCGGGTGACAACACCGTACCGTCAGCTTCGAGAATGAATGTCAGGGTATTTGTTCTCGGCACAATCTGCTGGATCGGAGTACCGTTAATAGTCACTCCTGTAACCACGCTGGCATCGCCATCAGGGTTACGACGGCATTCGTTAACATCACGAACAGTCATCGTGTTCTGGATACCAATTGGAACGTCATTAAATTGCATTGTGAAAACGTTCGGCGACGACTCTTTTAGTTCGACGGTGGCGCCGTTTCTCCAACTCGCTACAACGTTAGTTACAGATTTCATCCGCGTTAGACAATCCTGAAACGCTCGTTGACTACCTGCCGAAGGAATGGCCGCGGGTTGGCTCCGAAGGCGAAATTCTGCTGCAATAGTTTGCGTCGGTTGTACGCCACGTGGTGACTCATTGCAGTCAGTAGCCATCGAAGCAACGATCGGCAGCAAAATCCAATAACGGCTTAGCTTAGTCATGATGACGCGATTACCGAACTTCTATCTTCTAAGCATATAGCAATGATCGTGCGCTACCCTGTCGAACCAGGAACTACTAACCGATAACGGATAACATAATGATGAATGTCTTGAGACGCTTGTTTGGAATGACAGTCGTAGCACTTCTCGCGGGACTCGTCGGGGTTGGAATTGGTCTACTCGTCGCACCAGCTACCGGCTCAGACACACGTGCTTGGCTGGCAGGAAAAGTCCAAAAACACGGGCCGGCCGTAAAACAAAACATACAAAAAGCCGGCAACTCTGTCGGCGACGCTGCCGAATTCGTTGCGGCCCAAGTCGAAGCCGTGACCGACAACGACTAAGTCAAACCGAAAAGCCGCCCATTCATTGACGTGTCGACGGTATGCAGTAATATCCGCCGAACGACAGTCATTAGCTTTAGTATTTTGAAATCCTAGGTATTTTGTTTGCCCCGCCTTAGTCTCGTACTTTCAGCCGGTGGTCTTCGTGGTGCAGCGCATCTTGGAGTCCTTCGTCGTCTTACGGCAGCGAATATTCCACTCGATAGCATTGTAGGCGTGAGCGCCGGCGCGGTAATTGCTGCATACTACGCGGCCGTCGGATTGACCACTGAAGAACTAATTGACGAAGCGGAACTTTTCAAGGGACGACATCTCGTTGCGCACAGCCTGAACTTGCGCACCCACCAGCGACTCCGGTGGTTTTTTGAACCCTTCGCCGGTGTTATTCCGAGAAGACTCAGACAACTCGAGTCGAGTCGATTCGACCAACTTCACCACGGCATTCGATCTATCGGGGTAGTCTGTCATGATCTGACCCACAATTGCCCCCGCTACCTGACCACCCGGTCGCACAGTGATATTTCACTCTACAACGCGGTCGCAACGAGCGCCTCAATCCCCAACATGTTTCCGCCGCAACCGGTCGAATTCGAAGGACAGCGTTGCGATTTTACCGACGGTGGTATCAGTGACGCTTTGCCTATTCTTTTTCCTCAATCAGCAGACCTCGACGCTACGCACATCATTGCATCTGATTGTCGTACTCATGGTGATCGTCCGCCGTGTGCAAATCAACAGAACTGCACCTACATACGACCGGTCATCGATGGCACCACTGTGCTTCGGGCACCTCGTGATTCATTACTTAAGGCCGTCCTCGCCGGAGAAAACGCTGTTACCGACAAGATTCTCGACCAGATACATTCATGGACTGTCAGCAACTAACCGCTGGAACACGCTGTAGGCTATTGAATGACAAATTGCTTGTCGCGAAACAACCAGACCCGTAGTACGCTGCACGCACTGTTTCCATGAGAAAGAACGTTTACAGCTTTGCAGTCGCAATCCTGCTTGCCAGTACTGTTTCGACCGTACTGGCGATACAACGGGATGCTCGGACCACCCGAGAGCTATTTCCAAATACAGAAGACCATGGACGTGCGGCTGTCGAATACATCGACGATCACCTACAAGTCGTCGCGGCTTACTATTACTCACAGCGCAATCACGACTCGCGCTGGCTACTAATCGAAACCGCCATCACTTCCTCCAATGCGATGACGATTGAACGTGACAACATCCAACTCGTGCGTCCGGACGGAAGAGAAATCCCCCTTGCATCACAACGCGCATTCGCACGAGACCACCAGAGAATCAGACCGTTGCTACAAGCAGCAACGACCACCCGTCACGGCATTGGCACATACATCGTTCGGCAACGTGCGCGCCGGTTTCAATTTTTTGTACAGCCATTCGATTTAATTGTCGACAAACTCTTCGACACCGATCAACACCGTGTGGCCTGGGGCGATTTGTTTTTCTCGTCACCAACAGGTCGCTGGGACCCCGGCACTTACTCACTTGTCGTCACCGGGGGAAACGGTCGACAAGCATTACTGCCCATAGACCTCGAATAGTGA
>CAZWKO010000132.1:0-6999 GCA_964634925.1 uncultured Vicinamibacteraceae bacterium | reverse complement strand
TGGTACGGCAGTTGGATTTGTGCGATGTTGAGGTAGAAGTGTGCAGATACGCAGAGTTGCTTTCGCGGCCGGAGCTCCACGAGAGCCACGACGTGCTGACAGTGCGGGCGGTAAGGATAGATCGGCAAACCTTGCGGAATTTACAAGCATTCGTCCGGCCGGCCGGATTTCTGGGGTTACTGCGAGGCGGCGGTGGGACGGATGCGCTTAGTGATGTGCAGCCACCGCTTGTGTGGGAAGCGACGTATCCATTGGTGGAATCGCTTCGTAGCCAGTTAGTGGTGGTGCGAAAGCTAGGCCTTTAGGGGTCGAAGAAATAGCGAAACTAAATGTCCCTAGTGCACGCTATTTGGCCTTGTTAATTAAAGGTATGCGTTTAGGTTCTTAATTAATTTAGAGGTTATTGTTTTAATTTGAAATAGTGAATCTAGTAAAGATCAGCATCTTACTGTATGCGAACGGACCTGGCTTTTTGCCTGCTGTGGCTCTCACTTATCAATGAGGGCCATTTTGTTTTGTGGATGCTGTTTTGGATTTGGACCGCACGGACGGCACCTTTGACCAGGCCGCAGTTTTGGCCAATTGTTCTCTGTTTATGGAAGACTGACGGTTTTTGTTTCGGTGTTCCACGTGGAACATAGTTGACCAGCAGAAAATGCCGTGATAGCATAAAAACCAGCACTCAATAAACGACATAAATATATTAGGTCTATTAACATAATATGCCGAATGTTTTTGCGGTTACTAACCAAAAAGGTGGCGTCGGTAAAACTACGACGACGATCAACCTCGCCGCATCTCTAGCCCTGGCCGACCAAAACGTTCTTATCGTGGATATGGACCCACAGGCCAATCTCACCAGCGGCATAGGTAAGAAAGGTCTGTTTAACCCCGCTGGCACCGTCTATGAGGCGCTTACCGTTGATGGGTCGGCCAATGTAACGGATTTCATTGTGTCCACTGGCGTGGAAGGCCTGTCGTTGCTTCCTGCGGACGCTAATCTTACAGGCGCTGAGGTTGAACTTGTATCGCTTGACGGTCGGGAGCGTCGGTTGCGCCCGCTGCTCCAGCAAGCGAAAGCCGAATTTGATTACGTGTTTATTGATACGCCCCCTTCCCTCGGTTTTCTAACACTAAACGCACTAGTTGCGGCTGAAGCGGTAATAATTCCATTGACTTGTGAGTATTTCGCCCTTGAGGGTTTGGCCGAGTTGATGACAACTCTCCGCCGTGTTCAGGGAACCTTCAACCCAACTCTTGAAATCGCGGGTGTTCTTTTGACAATGGCCGATAATCGCACGAATCTCGGTCAGCAAGTTGCAAAGGAAGTCAGAGATTTCTTTGGCGAAAAAGTTTTCGGAACCTATATTCCCCGGAATGTCCGCCTCGCGGAAGCGCCAAGCCACGGACTTCCGGCGATTCTTCACGATGTGAGGTCCAAGGGGGCGGAGGCATATCTGGCATTAGCAAGGGAGTTTATTTCCAGAGAACAACGCCGTCGCGAGGAGGAGATGTAGCGTATGCCCGACAAAAGAAAAGCGCTTGGACGAGGCCTGAGCGCTCTACTCCCAGAAATACCAGAGCCATCCACCAGTTCTGTATCACCACCGAACGTTACTGGTATCCAGGAGGTTGACTTGGACCTCCTTGAGCCGAATCCTGACCAACCCCGGTCCGTACTTGATGATTCAAAGCTCGAAGAATTAGCCCAGTCTATTAGGTCTCACGGCGTCATTCAGCCAATCGTTGTCACGCCAAACCGAGCGCGGCAAGGAGCGTTTCATATTATTGCGGGAGAACGACGTTGGAGAGCCTCACAACGCGCCGGTCTACTTCGGGTGCCGGTCGTTGTGCGAGAGATCGAGAACACAAAACGTTTAGAAATGGCTCTTATTGAGAACATCCAGCGGGAAAATCTTAATCCGATTGAGGAAGCCTCGGCGTACAGGCGTCTTTCAGATGAATTTCAACTGACACAGGTACAGATTGCAGAATCCGTTGGCAAGGACCGAGCAACGGTGGCGAATTACCAGCGATTGCTTGGCTTGCCACAAGAGGTTCGGGCTGATGTAGCGGCAGGGTTTTTAAGTATGGGACATGCGCGCGCGCTGGTGGCGTTACCTGATGCCCGCGCTCAACGACATATAGCGCGCGAAATCCGTGCCCAGGATTTGTCGGTTCGTGAAACAGAGGCGCTGGTGAAACGACTAACAGTGCCGAAGCAGTCTCCTAGGACACCACCTAACGATAATGACGTCCATATCAAAGCAGCAGAAGAACGTCTCAAGCTCTCTCTTGGAACCAGGGTGCGAATTGTGAGAAACGGAAAGGGTGGGCGCATTGAAGTCAATTTTGCGTCCGAGAGTGAATTGCAGCGACTTTACGAACAATTGACGCAGCATGGATGAGGAGAAGGGGTGTTATAGACCAGCGTAAGATTTGATGTTGGTTGGCTTGTCCGTCCGACTAGCACAGTGGTATAAATAGCTGTTTGGCCTCAGGTTGGAACTTCCCACCCTAGAGAACACCCCGGGTTTTCGGTTTGGTAGGCGCGGGTCTAGACCAAACGGATAGGTACGAAAGCTTCATGACGAATCGTGCGGTTGCAGCACGCTACGCTAGAGCCTTGTTTGAGGTTAGTCGTGATAGTAGTGATGTTGAAAAGACCGAACAGGACATTTTGTCATTTCAACAACTGTTAAATGATCACGACACTCTTAGGAACGCACTTTTAAATCCAGCGATTTCGGTGCTGGATAAACGAGGCCTTGTACGAGCGGTGCTTTCGAAGATGCAGTTGTCTGCCGTGGCCGAACGCCTCCTTTTAATGCTTGCTGACAGGGATCGATTAGAACTGTTGCCAGAAGTAGCAGAGATTTATAACGGTTTTCTCATGGACCATCTTGGTGTCGTGCGCGCGCGCGTTACGACCGCCACACCGCTTGAGAGTTCGCATGTTGAATCAATAGTAAAGGCCTTGGCGAGTGCGACAGGCCAGAAAATCAAAATAGAAACTTCGGTCGATAATACCCTTGTCGGCGGAATGGTGACACAGATCGGAAGTACTGTTTTTGACGGAAGTATTGCGCACCATCTTGATCGACTTAGGCAACGGTTTATTACAGGCACATAAAACAACATGACAATCAAAGCAGACGAAATTTCAAAGATTATCAAAGACCAGCTCGGTGATTATTCTCTAGACGTTGATGTTGCAGAAGTTGGCACAGTAGTGTCGGTGGGTGATGGGATCGCTCGCTTGCATGGTATTGAAGGAGCCATGGCAACGGAGATGCTTGAGTTTCCAAACGGCATTTTTGGGATTGCGCTCAACCTAGAAGAAGATGGCGTGGGATCCGTTTTACTGGGTGAGTCAACACAAATTAAAGAAGGCGACACGGTTAAACGGACAGGTCGCGTAATGTCTGTGCCGGTAGGTGACGCGATGCTTGGTCGTGTCGTGAATGCATTGGGACAACCGATCGATGGAAAGGGACCGATTGATTCAGAAAAACAGTCACCCATTGAGCGGATTGCACCGGGCGTGGTAGACCGTCAACCAGTAAAGGAACCTTTTCAAACTGGTCTGAAGGCAATTGACACGATGGTGCCCGTTGGTCGCGGTCAGCGAGAGCTGATTATTGGTGACCGCCAAACAGGTAAAACAGCGGTGGCTTTGGATGCCATCATTAACCAAAAAGGTCTTGACGTCATTTGTATTTACAATGCTATCGGTCAGAAACAATCGACTATTGCGCAAGTAGTTCGCACTCTCGAAAATGAGGGTGCGATGGAATACACAATCGTCGTTGCCGCGGCGGCTTCAGATCCAGCACCGTTTTTGTATATCAGTCCGTATTCTGCATGTACAATCGGCGAACATTTTCGGGACACGGGTCGCCATGCCGTATGCGTGTACGATGACTTATCAAAACACGCGCAGGCCTACCGTGAAATTTCACTGTTGTTGAGACGACCACCCGGTCGCGAGGCTTTCCCGGGCGACGTTTTTTACTTGCACTCACGCTTGCTAGAACGTGCGGCTAAACTGAATGATGAGCAGGGCGGTGGATCGTTAACGGCCTTGCCGGTTATTGAGACGCAGGCGGGCGATCTCTCGGCTTATATACCGACCAATGTTATCTCTATTACCGACGGTCAGATCTTTCTTGAATCAGACTTATTCCACCAAGGGATTCGTCCGGCTATCAATGTCGGAAATTCGGTGTCACGAGTTGGTGGCAATGCCCAAGTGAAAGCAATGCGACAGGTGGCTGGCACGCTCCGTCTTGACCTCGCGGATTTTAGGGAACTCCAAGCCTTTGCACAGTTTGGTAGTGATGTCGACAAAACAACGCAGCAACAATTAAGTCGGGGCAGTCGACTCGTTGAGCTATTGAAACAACCACAATACCGGCCATTGTCCGTTGAACGGCAGGTCATCCTTGTATTTGCTGGAACGAAAGGGTTTCTAGATGGTGTTGCGGAGACAAGCGTTGCAAGCTATGAACAGGGTTTGTACCAGCATATGGATACGCGGTATTCGGACGTAGTTTCTCGAGTGGCGTCCGAAAAAAAACTCGACGATCAACTGACAGCTGATCTTGAAAAAGCGGTAAAAGAATTTACTGATCAATTCATAGCGTCGAATAAAGGCGCGGCTGCTTAATCAGATAAAGAGTTATGCCATCACTCATTGATCTCCGCCGACGCCTGCGTGCAGTGAAGTCGACCGAACAGATTACAAAAGCGATGAAGGCAATTTCCGCATCAAAATTGCGGAAGGCCCAAGACCGCATGGTAAGCGCCAGGCCATTCGCTCAGTTAATGCAACGCGTTTTGGGAGACTTAGCTCTTCAGGTTGACTCAACGGCGCACCCACTGCTTTCGGAACCGGTGTCACCTAGTGCGCCCAAACTTCTCGTAGTGGTAACTGCAGATAAGGGGTTGTGCGGAGGTTTTAATTCCGGCTTAATTCGAAAGGCAACCACGGCAATCCAAGAAATTAATAACCAGGTCGTGATGGGGCTCGTTGGGCGAAGAGGGCGAGATTATTTTGTTCGACGTGGGGCGGATGTGCGCTTTGAAGAAGTCAATATCTTTAATGACCTTCAGTATTCGCACGCGCAGGCGATGGCGCGAATCGCGATCGATCAGTACTCAAGCGGAGACGTTTCTGGTGTATCGGTGATCTACAACGAGTTCAAGAGTGTGATGCAGCAAGAGGTTGTAGTCGAGTCGTTATTGCCGATCCCCAAGACAGCTGTTGAGGATGAAGATGGGGTTCCGGATGCGGACTACCTTTTCGAACCCACAGCGTCAGAAATTTTTGACGATCTATTACCTCGTTACATTGAGACCCAGTTCTTTCGTGCGTTGCTTGAATCGGCAGCAGCCGAGCATGCTGCACGGATGACAGCTATGGACTCAGCCTCTAGGAACGCAGGAGAAATGATCGACTCTTTAACATTGCACATGAATAAAGTGCGCCAGGCGGCGATCACGCGTGAACTGATCGAAGTGGTGTCGGGAGCAGATGCATTATAGGCAGAGGCTGAAGACGCGGTTTAGTGATGAGCCTTGGCAAGACAAGAGTTTTTATTAAAGATTTTACGCGAAGTAGATAGAGAGGAACGCTAGGTATGGCAGACGAGAAGTACGGGAAAGTCGTCAGTGTTATTGGTCCAGTCGTCGACGTCGAGTTTGAAAGTGGGCACTTGCCTGCAATTTATAACGCGGTTGAAATAGAGGCCGGGGACCAGCCGGCAATTATTGCCGAGGTCGAGCAGCATCTTGGTGAAAATCGTGTCCGAGCAGTTGCGATGACCATGACTGATGGGATGACACGAGGCACCAAGGTGACCGATACAGGTGCGCCGATATCGGTTCCTGTTGGCCCAAAGACTCTCGGTCGCGTTCTCAACGTGTTGGGAGAACCCGTTGACTTTCCAGATCGTCCAGTTCCGACGGAAGAAAGATGGCCAATCCACCGGGCAGCGCCTTCTTTGGAAGATCAGTCGACAGAACTTAAGATGTTCGAAACAGGGATCAAGGTTATCGATCTTCTTGAGCCTTATGTACAAGGTGGCAAGATTGGTCTGTTTGGTGGCGCCGGAGTTGGAAAAACGGTTGTCATCATGGAATTGATTAACAATATTGCGCTCAAGCACGGCGGGGTGTCGGTCTTCGGTGGCGTCGGGGAGCGAACTCGAGAAGGAAACGATCTGTGGCTAGAAATGCAAGAAAGTGGGGTTATTCATCCGGATGACCCTGAAAAATCTCGCGCCGCTTTGATTTATGGACAAATGACGGAACCGCCTGGTGCTCGGCTTCGAGTGGCTCTTAGTGCACTAACCGTTGCTGAATATTTCCGCGATGCCGAAAATAAAGACGTTTTACTTTTTATTGACAATATTTTCCGATTTACACAGGCAGGTTCAGAGGTTTCTGCTTTGCTTGGTCGGATGCCCTCGGCAGTTGGCTACCAACCAACACTTTTAACGGAAATGGGCGAACTCCAAGAACGGATTACTTCGACGAAGAAAGGCTCGATAACATCTGTACAGGCCATTTACGTTCCGGCTGATGACTATACGGATCCCGCACCAGCCACGACATTTGCGCACCTTGACGCCACCACCGAACTTTCTCGGAGTATTGCGGCACAAGGTTTATATCCGGCCGTTGATCCGTTGTCCTCTACATCGCGCATTCTCGATCCGAATGTTATTGGCGAAGAGCATTATTCGGTTGCAAGATCGGTTAAGGAGGTCTTGCAAAGGTACAAAGACTTGCAGGATATTATTGCGATACTTGGCATTGACGAACTTTCAGAGGACGACAAAGTTGCTGTGGCCAGAGCACGTAAGCTCCAAAGGTTTTTATCCCAGCCGTTTTTTGTTGCAGAGCAGTTCACCGGCGTGGAAGGTCGGTATTTCCCAATACCGGATACGGTCCGTGGGTTTAAGGAAATCGTTGAAGGTAAACACGACGATATTC
>CAZWKO010000131.1:0-7056 GCA_964634925.1 uncultured Vicinamibacteraceae bacterium | reverse complement strand
GCACCATGAACATGTGGGAATCAATTCACGACTTGACGAACTTCACGCCGCGGTCTTGCGGGCGAAGCTCCCATTCTTGTCCGCGTGGACTACGAAGCGCCGAAGACTGGCAGCTCGCTATCGAGAACAACTCTGTGGACAGACGATTACACTCTTACCCGAGATCGACCCTGGCCACGTGTACCACCTTTTTCCCATCAGAGTGACCAAACGAGAGCGGTTCCGTGAACACCTACGTAATTCTGGCATTGATACTATCGTGCATTACCCAATGCCTCTTCCGAAGCAACCAGCGTTCAAAAGCGACAATGCGGTGATGTGTCCCGTTGCGGAAGATACTTGTCAGGAAATCGTGTCCCTGCCGCTGTACCCCCAACTTAACGACGACGCCGTCGATCGAATTATTGAAACCGTCAATGATTTTGACCGGACATCTCATCGATAAGTCATCGAATGGATTACATTGCCTGCCCTAAAAGTACCAACAAGAAACAGCGTAAAGATACTCGCTAGAAACGGACAGAACTCTTATTGTTAGAAACTTTTGCGCTCTAGGCTATGCATAGGAAATACACCTAATAAACAGCATCCTTCGTTATCCATTTGTTATCTTGTCAGCAATCTGCATCATTCTTACCGTGTAGTTCACACGGTTCAAAAATGGTCTCCTGGTTCGAGTATTGAGGTATTCATCTGTTGCACGCCTCGCTCCATCGTAATGCCCATAATCATCAATGATTACAAATCCACGTTCACTAACTTTTGGATAGAATTGTTCTAGCTCGATCTTCGTAGACTCGTAAAGGTCCGTATCGAGCCTCAAAATAGCGATGCTCGATACATTCGAATTTGGGAGTGTCGAAGCCACATCGCCAACATGCGTGTAGAGCAGATTTGATGGGTAATTGGTTAACTTAAAATTCTGCTTCACTTCCTCCAGACTCGCAAAATCCCATTCATTCGAGCCATCAGAACGTGTCCCGGATTCCCATCTATCCTGCAAAGAATTCCCAGTTATTGTCGAGTGGTCAAAAACACCAGGACGGGGCATTCCGGCAAATGTGTCGAACAAGTGTAACGGCCGAGAATGGTCTCCAAAATGCAATGCCGCCAAGGCCATCAGCATGCTTGACCCTCCTCGATAAACTCCACACTCGACTAAAGCGCCAGGTATTTGTTGACTTGTCACGTACTCAACCGCTTTAAACAGTGCATAACCTGATTCTTTTGATGTAAGCGTCTAGGGACTAACAACTGACCATATCTCATCGAAGGCCGTTTCCATGTCCACATCTGTCGGCGCCTTTGACGGTTTGACCAATTTATTGGCGATCCACTGACGTAATGGACCAAGACGTCCGCCGACAATTCTCATTTCATCCATCTATTTTGACAACTACCTGTTCATAACGAGCGTCTTTACGCTCGGCCTGTTTTCTATTTGTAGCAACAATCAAGAACCCTGTCGTATAGGTGCGCCCTGTAGTTTCCCAATCAAATCTGGTCAGGAATGTAAACAATCGAGTAAGTGCAGAGCGAATTCTGGAAGGTTGCCAATCTCTAATGAGTTGCGACAATAACCCAAGCACTGAACCAAGCCGATGCCCCTGATGAGACACGCGTTCGACTGAAAGCCCGGCCTGTTCTACTAATCGCCTTAATGCATGCTGAGTAAACCGCCAGTAATCATCGGAGGAATCTACAGGATGAATAAAGGGTGCTGACAACAGCACACATCCTCCACGAGAAACAACTCGGGCTAATTCATTTACGGCAACATTCGGATCTGAGACATATTCGAGCACTTCAAGACATATGACCGTATCAAAAACTGAATTTTGAAACGGGAGGCTTAATATGGTCGCTTGAACATCAGGTTGTCGCCACTCATTGATATCAAGGTATAGCCAATCATCACAGCTTTCTAGCGGCGGTTGAAAGGATCCGCGCCTAGGTCGATGACCAGCTCCGACCTCTAACACTTTACCCCGCATAAACGGCCTAACCATCTCCAACTCGCTATCCAAGAGTTGTCGCCGAATCGAATCAGAAGACGTAAGCAACCTCTCTATATCTTTAATTCAGTTACCGCTCACCATTCACGCGATTGACCTGTTGCTCAAGATCACTAACAAAGCAAAAAGATGCGTCTCGGTTGGCGATTAGACGCCGGCGTAACCATTCGGTCCCGCCATAAACGATGTCCCTGTCATGAAAAGGAAGAACATCCTCATCGCCCACGACCACTATATCTTCGTATTTCCGTGGCACTGTGTTACATGAGACATATTTCAACCCGTATCGCTTTGCAATTCCAAGTGTTTCATCTGTGAAAACATTACCCGGAGGCACAAAGGTAACAATCGGCACTTTAAAGTAATCCTGCAAAATCTGTTGAGCTTGGCAAATATGCCGGTCCTGTTTGTCGATAGACACCCAGTCCCAAAATTCTCTATGGTAAGTCCGATTGCTCGACCAAAGTTGAGGCTTAAATTTATTACCTTCAAGCACGCAGTGCGTCAGACCGTGATTTGCAATTTCAATCAATTTCGAATCTACCGCTTCTTTTAATACCGATGCCTGATCCGGAAATCGTTCAGGAAATGGGATCAGAACATCTTCATTCTCTGCCCAAGTCGCTGTAACTGCCACGGTGAGTTTGGCGGATGAAACAGCTAACAGGTCAGAAATTTGCCGCCATTCTTTTGCAGACAGTTCGCGATATGGACCCCACGCCTTGATTCCAGGAAGATACTTCAGGAATAACCAGTTGCCAGATATGGCATACCGGCCAATACCGAATCTACGCTTTGAATAAACCTCGTAACGTTTTGTCGACGCACCGACGTCATCAAGTCGCAAGGCAAGAGACCTACCACCGCGATTAGGCTTCACGGATACTGTGCTCCGGAGACGCGTTGACTCATCAGTGTTCTAATCTTCGAATATTACGACTTGAGCCGATCGTAACCTTTAATTAAGAGATCCAATGCGTTTGAGCAACTTCGAAAAATCCATCCATTTAAATGCGTCCACCGACGTCGTTGTAACACCTCATCTCGCTTGGCGAGCAAATCGCTAAATAGCTTGTGGTACGAACTACAGCAAAGTGCGGCATCGTACGGATAGTCGGACATGTTCGCCTTCAGTTTAAAATAATTGTTACGAGCATTCAGTAAACCGATACTGATTGCTCCTTCATCAAGCGCCAACCCAAACCCTCCGCAATACTCTGGCAACGAACCGCTTTGCCTGTACAAAACTGGAAGACCACATATAGCCGCCTCAATGAAATGGTTACCTGCCGCCTCTCCTAAACTCGCCGACACATAGACATGATGTGACCGTAGCTGGTCGGCAAGGTGATTCCCCGTGAGGGGATCTATCACTCTCGTATGCTGAAACTTCACATCTTCTGGAACTCGTCCCACAAACGTAAATTCAAATAATTCGCTGTACGATCGTTGACCTAATAACGTATCGATCTCACAGTAGACATCAAACCCTTTACGCCAGTTCGTGCTCCAATGGTGAGTAACCACACGTAACTTTTCATTTCCATCCCAAATACGCCCACCAACACCGTGAAACACCGATCGGTCTGCCCCATTGCGTATCACGACCGGCTCAATAAAAGAAAAACCTTCGTTCGTATAGGTGTCTTGCAACCAATTCGACACGAAGACCGTCTGATGCACACAATGATTTGCAAACGCGAGTCGTCGCGACCGAAGATCGGCTTCTCTTGAATGACTACTGTCGTTAACTCGCTGCACGACAATAGCCCGAGAATTGATGTTCGTTAAGTAGTAAACAATATCGGCATCGGTAAATGCTGAACTGGGAGAGAAACGGCGCGGTTCCGTCAGAACAATAATGTCAATTTCAGGATCGCGTAGATCGAAACATACATCAATTCCTTGCCCCCTGAAATAATTGACGAAGGCTTTACCGAACTGGTTTCCGCCACCCCATGGTCCCTCAATTAGGCGCATGCCGAACGCGATCTTCATAATCGTCCTACATCTTCAATTGCAATTTGCGACGGCAATGCTTTACCAGATACGATCGAAGAACAAATTGCTTTCTCGACCATTGACCAGCCAGACAATGTTTAACAAAACATCTCTTGCGATAAAAGTGACTCTTGAGAGAGCACTCGTAAAGCTTAGTAGCTTTGCACCAAGTTTATCGAAACCATTGTTCAAAACGGATGCTTCATTACAGGCGGTCATTAAAGGGCGACTTGCGCTGCGTCGAGCGCGCCGAACCTATACGCCCCACACACCTCCCACCCTAGCAAGTTCTGTGAATAAGTTCGCGACCAAAGGACTCCTAGACCTAGGGCAACCCTTTAATCCCGCATTAATTAGAAACATTGCCACTGCATTTGATAGCTGCGTCGAACAAGACGCTAACTGTCGACTACGTTACGATTCCAGTCCCGACATTCACATTGAACATCAATTATTGAATTCCACGACAGTACCAGTACCCAAGTCAAGTCGCGTGGTGCATCGGACGTTACTAGAGCCCCTTAAGTTCATTCCAGACATCATGGTACTTCTAGACGACACGCTCCTTGAATTAGTGGAGGCCTGTCATCAATGCCACGTCCGATTAGTCGGTGTCACGTGCTGGCGAAATTATCATCTGACTCCAAATGACTCGAACAATCGTGAATTCGGGTATTCACATTATTGGCATAACGATGGTCAAGCTATCGACACCATAAAACTTTTTGTCGCATTGAGCACCATCACAGAAGCCGATGGGCCACTTATGGTGCTACCAAAGGATGTCACACGCCGACTAATGAACTGGCGCTTCGACAGGAAACAAATTCGACACAATAATGAATTCAACACTCAATCATCAAAAGTAACCGGACCACGTGGAACAGCCGCCTTGTGCAACACAACCTTATGCCTTCACCGTGCCGGCATCCCAAACCCGCATCGACACCGTGACATGCTTCAATTTCTATTTAAATCTCATCCCACTCGAGACCTCAGCCTACCGGACACGGCTCGCCTGTACTAATATCTCTTTGGCAACTGATTACTTTTTCCATAGTGGCTCAGTAGAATGATGCCACTCATCGATACTCTCCGGTTCAGTACTTCTCATTGTTAAATGTGTTGCTACACCTAGCGACTCACAAAATGCGAACCACTTTAGATACTGGTCCCACATCTCAGATGAACGGCCATAAAGTCGTCGCATTTTAAAGTGCAACCGGAGCCTATAAGCAGATTTCCTCACAGCACTTAAACGCAGAATATTAGATTTAAAATCTTTAATTCGCTGTTCACATCGATTTCTCAGGATGCTCGGAGTCTCCCACATAGTAATAATGGTCGTCTTCTGACGAGTTAAAAGAGACGGAAGGTCAGGTTCGTTGTCATAAGAACCATGAGCGTTTATCCATACCATGTTGTGGTCATATGTTACGAACAGGTGGCCGGTCTTCGATTCAAACAAACACGGTACTAGATAAGGCGATTGCGCCGTGTGAAACAAAATCTGCAGTTCATTGGCACGAGATACCCATAATGGTTTCTGCCCAACAAGTCGTTTTAACTCGTATGCTGGTTCACGTGAAAGCTGGTCTAGAAAGGTCGTCTTCCCAACACACGCCGGACCAGACACCAACGTTAATCGGTTAATAGTTGACACGCTCTTACATGCAGATGAAATAGACATTTACTCCCATAAAGGACGCCCGTTGTCAGTCATCGGCGTCATTTCGGAACTGTCTTTACCTCTCAGGCTCCAATGTTTGCTTACACCATGTTCATCACAAAACGTGAGCCAACGACGATACTGCCGCCACACCTGATCCGGATTCTGATACAAAGATCGAAGCTTGAGCTGGACACGCAAGCGATACAGATGCTTCATCGTTCTATATTTAAAACTGACGATCTTACTCAGCGTCGACCGTATCCTCGTATTAGCGCGTCGTAATAAAATTTCTGGCTCATCCCAAATCGTCACGACAACAAGTTCGTTGCTTTGCCGAACAGCATGCAAAATTTCATCGTCACTGTATTCACCAATATTTCGTATCCATACTCTATTGTGGTTATAGGTAAGAAACATACTTCGAGTACGTGAATCGTACAGACCTTCCCAAAGGCCTGGATCAACGATCCAAGACGGCCGGTCTGTTAACCCAAAGGACGCCTGAACATCAGGGTCAGTTCTTATTGCGCGCATAAGTGTAGATTTTCCGGCGCCGGACGGACCTGACAACAGTGTGACACGGTCGGTATTCGCCAGTAATGCGCTAAGTTCAGGCGTTACCTTACCAAGCATAGAACCTCACCAATGTACAACGTATCAATTGTTGCACGTACAATTAATCCTTCAATTGACTACAGGTCAGTAGACGAAACACCGACTTCAAAAACATACCCGTGCCACTGCAACATGACACGTCATACTCAGGACTTTACGAAAGCGTACCATGATGGTGTGTTAGTGTTTCTTAGAACAAAATATCTCTACACACTTCTAACATTATTAGATTTTCGTTCATGAAACGATTAAAGAATCAGCATCGTGACGCTCGTGCCGCAATTATTTTTGGCGGTCCTTCGTTATTAGATAAAGACTTTGATTTTCAGGCTATTCGCGATCGAAATTGTGTAATTTTTCTTGAAACTCAAGCTCTCACACCCTGGTTTCTAGAAAAAGGAGTTCAGCCCGACTATTACCTAATGCAGTTTCCTGATAAATGTCACGGAAACTCACTTCATAACTATATATTTCGGTCATTTTTAGCCGGAGTTGATCCACGGTGGTTTTTTAAACAAAAACACCGGGCCATTGTTACGGATATGAAAAGTCAATTCGACAAATATTTCGACCCGTGGCGCCCGCAGAAAGGACCACATAAGGCTTACCGATGGAAACCCGGCACCTATCTTCCAGACTCGCCGTACGATGTGATGAAACGCCTTGGCGGGCAGGTCAAGATTCTTGCCAATGAAGAATTACTTGGCGAAGAATTTCCTGATCATGACAAACCGCATCAGCTATTCTTATTTA
>CAZWKO010000130.1:0-7114 GCA_964634925.1 uncultured Vicinamibacteraceae bacterium | reverse complement strand
CGTGCGTCCGTCGGTCAGAGACCCGCCGCCGCCTTCATTAAGGGCATAGCCAATATTCGAAAACAACTCTGGACGCTGCTCAATCAGCCAGCCCACACCAAACAGTCCTCCAGCTTCTTCATCTGCCGTAGCCATGAACACAACATCACGACTTAATTCAACACCTGAACGATGCAGGTCTAAGAATGCAGCGAGCTGGATAATGCCGAGAGATTTGGTATCAAGTGCGCCCCGTCCATAAATATTACCGTCAAGAATCTCACCAGATAATGGGTCTGTAATCCAATAACGTGGGTCAGCCGGTACAACATCAATATGGTGGAGCAGCAACAGCCCTGGCTCATCCCCACCTTCCAACCGCGCCCATATATTGCCCCGGCCAGGTGCGGACTCAGCAATCTCATACGGAATACCCTCGGACTCAAAAATCGCCGCCAAAAATCTCGCTCCGGCGATCTCGTTTCCAGGAGGATTCACCGTATTGATCCGGATGTATTCTTGCAGCCACGTTACAGCTTGGTCTTCCAACTCTCCGCCCACCACTTGCGCGTGCACCGGCCCTGCCAACAACAGCACACAAACAACAACCATGCTTCGCATCATTGCATCATCCTTTTCACGATGTTTCCGTACTGAATGAGAATCACTTCAGGCTGCTAAAGATAGCGGATTCAGTCACATCTCGCTGAAAATTACTTTGTCACTAATCTCAGAACCGAGACGACGAACTTCTGCCGATTATTATGCGAGGTTCCGGTGATAAGCTGGTCAGGCAACTCATGGGCACGCATCCAGTAGCAGATGAGACCGGAGGAGACGCATGACTCGACTCACTCACTCAGCACGTTTGGCTCTATCACTGTTCGTCTGCGCTGCGACCGTCGGACTGACGGACGCCACTGCCCAAACCAATTCAACCGATCGTCTCTTAGTCCTACTAAGAGACGCAAGTGAACTAGCTATCGTCGACCCAGTCAATAGAACTGTTCTCGGACGTATTGCAACTGGTAGAGACCCGCACGAGGTCACCGCCTCCAGTGACGGTCAGTACGCCTTTGTCACAAGTATGGTCGATGGCATTTCAGTGATTGACCTCGCAGCGCAGCAAGAAATTCGTCGTGTCAATCCTGGCGATGGCAGCGGTACTCATGACGTCATTTTTTCAGACGGCAAGCTCTATTTCACCATCGAAGGCTATAAGTCCATTGGCCGTTATGATCCAGTCGCTGATGAAATTGAGTGGACGCTTGGTATCGGTCAGGAAGGCACTCACATGTTGGTCCATGACGCGACGACAAACACCATGTTCATGCCAAACACGCGGTCTAATTCCATCACCGTGGTCGACAATATCAACACCGGCCCATCAGCTGCCACGCTGACTGTTATTCCTGTTCCAGGCGATCTTCCGGAAGGACTCGACCTTTCCCCAACCGGTCAGGAACTCTGGACTGCCACTCGCAACGATGGCGGCATCTCAATTATTGACGTGGAAAGCCGTCAAGTCATCGATACGATCGACCTCGGCATGCGAGATGCAAACCGCTTAAAGTTTACCGACGATGGTCGCGTCTTGATTATCGACGGAGAAGCCGCTTCATTAGTCGTCATGGATGCAGCGTCTCGCAATGAAATTAAACGAATTAGCGTCGGAACGACTGATACAGGCGATGGCGCGGTACTTGTCGGACCGAGCGGCTCACACGCCTATCTCGGATTGCGAGCAGCTGACCGCGTCGCAGTGGTCGACCTCGAAACACTCACCGTCATCCACGAAATTCCAATGGGAGACGGTTCTGGTCCCGGCTGTATGTACTGGGTGCGATCGAACTAGTGACAGTGATTACTGCACACCCTCAGTTTTCAAGTTCATCAACGATCACCTGAATATTCCGCCTGACGCTCTCCATATTCGGAGCGTCGTAGCCAGCATATTGCGACGGGATCGTCCACGCGTTCGCGATTTCTTCAACGCTTCTTCCTGCCTCGCGCCCTTGTCGCACCATCGCTAGAAAATCACGATTAAAGGCAGCCCATTCATTGAGATCACTCCACGCCATCTGCGTACTGTGACCCGTAATGATCGTATCTACGTCTCGAATCTCGTCATGCGCCCGTTGTAACGTATCGGGAATCGCCACTCCACTACCACCATTTTCAGCATCAAGAAACGGAACGCGCTTCCCGAGAAACGCATCGCCGGCATGCAACGTACGCAATGCTGGAAATACCACCCACGCATCACCACCCGTGTGCGCACGACCAAAGTGATACAGGTCGACCTGATCGGGGCCAGTGCCAATCGACAACCGATCGCTGAAGGTGCGTGTCGGAAGGCCATGGCCATTCGTCGCCGCAAAGACGTTTACAGGGGGTTCGGTTCGTCCCGTATATGGCCTCATCGCTTCCATATTTGATTTCGTCACTTCATGTGCCACAAATTCGACCGTGCCTGCAAAAGCCACATTCCCACTGACATGATCACCATGGCTATGCGTGTTAACAAGCGTCGTCACAGGGTTACTGGTCAATTGGCGAATCTGCGCCAAAATCGGTTGTCCCCAATCTGGATTTTTTGTGTCGACAACGACCACACCATCCGTCGTCACAAACACAGCCGTATTGCCGCCACCACCTTCACCCCGCAGTACAAACAAATTGTCCTCAAGCTGTTCAACTTCTATCACCTTGGGCGTATCCTGGGCCATAACTGCCACAAGCGAGAAGGCGCAGAGAACCGTCAGAACGAGCGCGCGTTTCATAGTCGTCTCTCCATCATTGGTAACTATCTCGGCACATGCTTTTGCACTAATAACCCGTGTATCTTGCGACAGCTTCACTCAAATGTCGAGAGAAGTCGCCAATCAATACCACAGGGACAAACAACTAATTAATCGTGGCTCGGGCCGGGTCGGTATCAGGAGTCACACTCCCGATCGGACGTTTGTAGAGAATCTTCGTATGCAAACGATCCTTTGCCGTAACCCCAAGCGCATCGTCCCCCATAATCGACGGACCCGGAACAAGGGACAAGTCTGCCCCGTGACCCGGATTCGTTACCGTGCCACTAAATGTCGTGCTCGCCGTCGGTGACGTCGCAGTAGTCGTCGTCGTGGTCGGAGCCGCCGGCGTAGACGAACTGCCACCACAGGATATTGACAGCACGCCTACCACCAACAGCCCCATTACACACAAGCTTTTACTCACAACCTAACACCTCAACCTTTACTATCAGCAGGCACAGACGCCTATCTCATCGCACGCGCATTCGCGGTCGTAAACGCACTAGTGAATGCACCCTCAGGCACGTTACGATTTAGCCTTATTTCAATATGTTGTGATCCCAAGCGGTTATCAAGCCTGTACACGAAAACATTGATGCATCAGGCCCTGTCGTCGGTTCACTCACAAACAGATGTCCAAGATCCCAAAAGCACTGTAGTCTACACAGGAAATGAGTGTCCGCATGCAAGGAAAGCCCACAATGATGAATAGACAGGTCAGGTTTATTAAATTCTGCAGTTTGACACTTTGTGTGGCAGCGTTTGTCATGCTGACAGTATCAACGGTATTCGCTCAGCGACTTCCCGGCACCGAAAACGGCGAGTGGCGCTACCTCGGTGGGGATGCGGGACACACGCGTTCATCTGACCTTGATCAAATCAATGGGAGTAATTTCGATGATCTCGAGGTGCAATGGATCTGGCGAAGCGATAATTTCGGACCAAACCTCGACTATTTTTCGCGTTCCACACCGATCTATGCCGACGGCATCCTCTACACAGTCGCCAGTACTCGCCGACAGGTTGTAGCCATTGACCCAGCAACTGGCGAAACCCTGTGGACGTTCCGTGAACCAGAAACAATTCGCCAACTGCGCTCACCTCGCCAGGCATACGGGAAGGGCGTTGCCTATGCCGAGGTAAACGGCCGCGGGGTCATCTACATTACGAGTCCGGCATTCTTCTTATGGGCGCTTGACGCCAAGACCGGATACCCGTTGGAAAACTGGGGTACCAACGTCCCCTTGGATGGTTTTGGTGGCACGGGCGTCAACGATCTTATTCCACCACTTGTCTCTGACTGGGGACGCTGGATCGACCGTGGACCATCATACGACCCGAATTATGGCATTCCACGGGAACTCGGTATGGTCACCAGTTCCGCACCGCCAATCGTCGTCAACGGTGTCGTCGTCGTCCTCGTTGGACATCAACCGAGTTATGGGCAAACTCGAATTGAAAACGTCCCGGGTGACATCATGGGATTCGATGCGGCCACAGGGGATTTCCTGTGGAAATTTCATGTCATCCCACGACCAGGAGAGGTCGGTCACGAAACATGGCACAACGACGCATGGCAATGGTCCGGGGATATGTCGTCATGGGCACCGGCATCGGCTGACCCAGACCTCGGCCTCGTGTACATTGTCACCAACGCTTCCACGGTTCAGAGCTACACAGGACATCGCCCCGGTGACAATCTGTTCGGGGGCTGCATTCTCGCCTTGGATGTTGAAACCGGAGAACGCCGTTGGCATTATCAAATTCACCGAAGCGACCAATGGAATTATGATCTTCCAACCCCGCCGATGCTGATGGACCTCACGGTCGACGGGCAACAAATTCCGGCCCTCATCCAAAATACCAAGCAAGGTCTGGTGTTTGCCTTCAATCGAGAGACCGGCGAACCAATCTGGCCTATTGAAGATCGTGACGTCTTTCAGACACAGGTCCCCGGAAATTACACCTCGGCCACGCAGCCGTTCCCCACAAAACCAGAACCGGTCGACCCAATTGTTACCAATGGCCTAACAGACGAATTTGTCGTCGACTACACCCCCGAGCTCAGACAGCGGGCGCTTGAAATACTCGAACACTATCGGGTTGGTGGACTCTATGTCCCCGCACTCCCAGAAAATCATGAGAATAGCTACTACAACAATGTTGGTTGTATCGGTGGCGGCAACATCATTAACCATCCACCCGTTGCCGACCCAAGTACCGGATTGATGTTTGCATCACATCGCCGAAACTGTTTTGCGCCGAGTTTTATGGCACCAACGAACGGCATCGACGAAGATGACCCGAACTATGCTGTCCCAAGCGACACGGGTGCCACACCAAATGACACGCCGACCACCGGGACAACGGTCGCAGCCTGGCTGCCGGGGGGATTTCGCCGTCCGACAACCACGCAAGAACCCTTTGTCTCGGTTAACGGTCTGCCAACCATTGATGGAATCCGTGTCTTTAAACCAATGGACAATCAGCTCACCGCGTACCAAATGAATACTGGTGACAAAACATGGTCGCTGCCAATCGGTGACACGGCAGAAGTGATTCAAAATAATCCGCAACTGGCTGGTGTTGATATTCCAAACGCCGGTGGCGCCGGTTGGTCAATTCAACTGGTCACGGGAGACCTTCTTGTTCAAACGCGTGCACTCAGCCAGGGCACTGGTCAATTTGTGCCGGACGCGCCCTTGGAACTTCATGGACGCGACAAATTCACCGGAGAAATACTTGGCACCGTGGAACTCCCTGCTCCTGGCCAGTACGGCATGATGACGTACATGCACGACGGCAAGCACTACATCGTCGTACAGATTGGCAGTGTGCAGACTGACTTCCCTGGCGCACTTGTCGCCTATGCACTGCCGTAATCACCAAAGACCGAGCAGGTTCCACCACAGACTCCCGACACCCAACCAGATACTGATGTTAACGACGCTGATAAGGGCACCCAATTTCCACCAGGTACCAATCTCCACATTGCCTGACCCAAAAAGAATCGGCGCAGCGGCAGTACCGTAATGCGTCATCGACGCAAACAAATTACTGAAAAACGCGAGGAGTAGCGCGGCTAATAACGGTGGTGTCCCGACCGCCAGAGCAAGAGCCAGAAAGGGCGCGTACATCGCACTGACATGCGCCGTATTCGATGCAAAAAAATAGTGCGAATAGAAATAGATCAAACTCAAACTCAAAAATGCCGTTAGCCAATGACTGTCGCCCAGCAGACTCGACACTTGACTTGTAAACCAATCCAGCAGGCCGAGTTGGCCCAACTGACTTGCCATCATCACGAGTACCGCAAACCAAATCAATGTATCCCACCCACTTCGTTCCTCAAGAATGTCGTTCCACGCGAGTGCCCCACTCGCCAGCATGGTCGCAACACCAACCATCGCGGTGGTCGTTGCGTTAATCCCGATCGACCCACCGACAATCCATAGGGTTAACAGCAGAATAAACACTGCCAGCAGAATCTTCTCGTCACGACACATCGCTCCCATCTCTTGCAACCGCTGCTGAGCTAACGCGGGCGCTTCTGGAGTCTGAGTAATTTCAGGAGGATAAAGTCGATAAATTAGAAACGGCACGACCAATAAGCTCAGCACGCCTGGAACACTAGCGGCAACCGCCCAACGTACCCACGTAATTTCAATACCTTGTTGCCCAGCCAGTTCTGCTGCGAGGGGGTTTGCAGCCATCGCCGTTAGAAACATCGCGCTGGTCACCACCACACTTTGGTATGCCGTAAATGTCAGAAATCCGGCAATACGGCGCTGCGTCCCCTGTGCACTGTCACTCCCGAGCGACAGGCAGAGTGACTTAAGAACTGGATAGATCACGCCACCACCGCGTGCCGTGTTGCTCGGTATCGCCGGTGCCAATACAAGGTCCGTTGCGACAATCCCATAGGCAAGCCCCAAGCTGCTCTGTCCCAAAAGACGCATGAAGTGGTACGCAATCCGGGCACCAAGTCCCGTTTTTACAAATGCCGTCGCAATGAAAAATGCAGCGACCACTAACCAGACGACCGTACTTCCAAAGCCAGCTGTCGCCTCCGAAATTGTCAATGTCCCTGAGACCACCGCAAAAGCCACCGCGACAAATGCGGTCGCTCCCATCGGCATCGGCCGAAGAATGATGCCAACTACCGTCGCCACGAAGACGGCAAGCAGTTGCCAGCCCCTTGGATCAACACCAGGCGGGACAGGCACCAGCCAAAGCACCGCTCCAACGCAAACAACCGCCGCCAGTCGCAAAACATCAACTCGTGCTGCTTGATCAATTTGTTTTGAGTTCGTCAGGGTAATTCCCCACTC
>CAZWKO010000129.1:4559-7128 GCA_964634925.1 uncultured Vicinamibacteraceae bacterium | reverse complement strand
GCGGTCATTGAGTGCCGAGGCTACAACATTGACAGTCTCGCGTTTTCCAAGCATTCCAGTTTTTACACCTGCAATTGTAATGTCATCAAGCAGCGTATCGATTTGAGCAGCAATAATGTCGACGGGAACAATATGCGTTACCGCAATACGGGACGGGCTTTGTGCAGTTACGGCTGTTACTGTGTTTACTCCATATAGACCATGGGCTGAGAAAGTCTTCAGGTCAGCTTGTATACCGGCACCTGAACAGGAATCGCTTCCGGCGATGGTAAGTACAATTTTCACCGCTCTACCATGGAGATGTCTTTGTTGTTGTTTTCGACAAAGATGAGAAGGTACTGGTAGCGAAAGCTGTCATCGTGTCTGACAAGCTGAAGGCCTACTGCTTCTGCAGCGGCAATTATGGTTTCAGGAGCAACACGATCTTGGCTGGGTGGCCCTGGACCGCCACCATCGAGGCGATGCTCGATGATTCCTATGCGCCCTCCTTCTTTTAATTGGGGGATGACGTTGCGAAGGAGAGTCACAGGGTCTTCGACTTCGCCGTAGACGTCCACCATTAAGACTGCGTCAACTGGTGTTGGTATTTTGGGATTCCTAGACGTTCCGATGATTGTTTTTACGTTAGAAAGATTTGCACGATCAACCCTTCTGTTAATCGACTCGATCATTTCTCTTTGAATGTCTTCGGCATAGACGATTCCTTTGGCCCCGACGCGATTAGCAAGCTTGATTGTGAACCAACCGCCGCCAGCGCCGACATCAGCAACCATG
Source organism: uncultured Vicinamibacteraceae bacterium (assembly GCA_964634925.1). GTDB lineage: Bacteria > Acidobacteriota > Vicinamibacteria > Vicinamibacterales > UBA8438 > DTWD01. Next base: position 6,354 of record CAZWKO010000129.1, on the reverse strand, counting down.
GTGCCACTAGTGATACCAAGGGAGTCCATAATCCGTTCGGGTTCTTGCCAGACGTCACGATCAGGACCTTCAAGAGCTCCTAGCTCTTCAGGTGGGAACAAACGTCCGTGATTACCGCGTTCCTGACCAGTTACTTCACGTGTAGTCATACCCAGTGTCAGGCATGAAACGCTAACGCAGAGAGCGAGCTTTAGGAAGAGCATTACACTACGATTATGGCACGCTGTCTGGAGGGCAGGGAGTTGGTTCTGTGGTTTGTTCCCGCATTGGTGGCCGGCCGTAGCCTCGTTCGGTGGCTTTTATGTCGAGACTGTTTGTTTCCAGATCTAAGACCGGTAAAAGGGAGAACGGCGTCTGATTGTTAGTGTGGAGATGTTTTAGGTACCCCCCGCACACCCGACAAAATTCGAGCTGCCAATTTGATTGAGTTTCGGCAACGGCAATTAAGAATGTATCGTCATTATTGTTGCAGTAAACACACTGGATGTGTGGAGGGGTCCAATCGGCGCCACAAAAAGAACAACGGAGATGCCGTTGGTCTGACCAAGACTCTGCTAACGCAGGCCAAGACCCACACGCCGGGCAGAGTCCTTGCCTCCAGTTATTAGCGGCGGTTCGGAGTTCAGTACTATTGTTTGACACCAGTGCTTCGTATTGAAGACGATTCGCAATTGGTCCAACTGTAAGTTCTGCTATGAGCCAAACAAGATCGGGCGAGATTCCAAGCTGTGTCGCTCTCACGCGGATAGGTGACTGTTGGCGCATGAGGGAGGCGTGTAGCAGTGAACCAGGGTCGACATCTTTTTGCTCGAGTACGCGTCTAATATGCTTTGCGGGTTCGCCAGCACCGCTAGAGGCAAAATCATTACAAAACCCAATCAGGTATGGCACAAAGCGATCAATATTGAGTGGAACTGCGAGTTCAAGGACCGGAGCTTGTTGCTGCTTAAATCTTTCGAATATATCTTCAGGAATCGCCGTGATTCCATGTTCAATTAGCGAGGTATCGCCACCTAGCTCTATGCTGCGGGTCACGAGTATGCGTTGTAACTCGACTGCAGATTCTAAATCGGGTCTGGTTTCGACAATTTCATGCCAACGGCTTTCTGCCTCATCCAAGATTCTGTCGTCTGTCTGATTCATTCGTTTTCAGTGTTACTTAAACGGAGTTCCATGGAAACATGGTGTAAGTTATTGTAATAAAGTGGATTATCCTATGAATGCTGCATACTTTTCATGTCTTTGTCTTGAGACGTCCGTGGCCGGTCGCTATAATTAAACACTTAGGGGGATTATTTAACGTGTCTGAAATGACAGCTGTACAGACCGGGCCCGTCACGGTAACATCCGCTGCGGCTGGGAAAATTAGTGCTTTGCTTGTTGAAGACCAGAAAAATGAAGCTGGTCTCAGAGTTTTTGTCCAAGGAGGCGGTTGTTCGGGGTTTCAATACGGTTTGATGATCGAAGAAGGTGTCGGTGACTCGGATTCAGACAAGGTTTTTGAGTCGAATGGCGTAAGGCTTTTTGTCGATCCGATCAGTATTCGTTACTTAACCGGTGCAGAGGTTGATTTTGTCGACAACCTGACGGGCGGTGGTTTTACGATAAAGAATCCAAATGCGAAATCGACGTGTGGTTGTGGCCAATCGTTTGGTGTTTAGATTTGCCCGTGAGTAATGTCTAGTTCAGTAGCAATCTTGCGTTGACGTAGTCAGCGTGCTTTCTGAAAAACTGAATTTAGTTTGATGGAACCTTTTTCTGCATACCTTGAGCGTCTGCGTCCGGAAGGCGGAAA
>CAZWKO010000129.1:0-4459 GCA_964634925.1 uncultured Vicinamibacteraceae bacterium | reverse complement strand
GTTTGATGGAACCTTTTTCTGCATACCTTGAGCGTCTGCGTCCGGAAGGCGGAAAGCGTTCCAGCAAGCGCGACCTAATCGTAAATGTCTTTCTTCGTCAGGAAGGGCATCTTAGTGCGGATGATTTGGTAGAGATCATGCGTCGCGACGAGCATAAGATCAGCCGTGCTACTGTTTATCGGACTCTACAATGGATGGTCGAAGCCGGAATCGCTCGTAAAGTTGATTTTGGCGAAGGCCGGTTTCGATTTGAGCATTCTTATCGTCACCCACGACACTTTCATTTGATATGCAAAACGTGTAACCAGTCATCTGAATTTCTCTCCTCAGATGTTGAAGCTCTTGTAGAAGAGGTCGCGACGGCTCGCGGTTTTTCGGCGAGGCAAAGCGTTTTACAGATATATGGCACATGTGATGAGTGTCAGACTGGTCGCCAGCGACCAGAAGGTCAGATAACTACGGAATTGCTTTTTGCTCGAGATGCTTTACGGATTGCGATCGCGACCGAAAGAAGTGGCTTGGAGTTTTACACTCGTGCTGCACGGCTCACTAAAGATGCGCGCGGTCGTCGAGTGTTTAAGAAGCTTGCCGAGGAAGAAAAAGAGCACTTGGCTACGCTTGAAGCCCGTTACAGTGAACTTTTAAAAGAAGATCCTGAACTTGAATCTCGACCCACGTTTCTATTTTTCAAGGGAGCCGCGAATGGACTTTTTGCGGCAGGGGCAGAAGAGTTAAGTCAAGGTGTCGATGCTTCTGAAGCACTTAAGATTGGGATTCGTTGTGAGCGGGGATCGCATCGCTTTTTCAAGCGTTATGGTGAGCGATTTGAAGATTCTGAGGGCAAGCGCATCTTTTTGGAGTTTGCGGATGAGGAACGCGAACACTTAGAGTTGCTAATTCGAGAGTATCGGGCACTTAGCACTCGAACTGCTAGTCGGTCGAAGCGTCCGCGTCGAGCTAGTGCTTAGTCGTTAATTGTTTTCCGTATTACTTTTATGATTGATCTGCACATGCATACCACTGCGTCTGATGGGGTGTTGAGCCCATCTGCGTTAGTGGAGCGAGCATTCGATGTGGGTATAAAAATTCTAAGCGTGACTGACCACGATACGATGGCTGGAGTCAACGAAGCTTCCGATTCGGCGATTTTGCGTGGAATGAAGTTATTACCGGGAATTGAAATTACAGCCGTGGATAATCGGAAAGATGTACATATATTGGCTTATTTTTTAGGCAATAAACAGGAAAAACTAGCGCCTTTTTTGGCCCGGCAAAGATCTGATCGGGCTCGACGGGCGCGTGAAATGTCAAAAAAATTGGTAGAACTGGGAGTGCCGATAAATATTGACGAGAAGATTGCGAGATGTGAATTGACCGGCGCGGCGGTGGGTCGTCCAGACGTAGCAAATGCGCTGCTTGAGGCCGGACACGTTGGTTCAATACAGCAAGCATTCGATCGATTTTTGGGTGATGGGTGTCCAGCCTATGTGTCGCGAAAGGGGATGACTCCAGTTGATGTCGTGCGTGCAGTCACAGAAGTTGGTGGCGTAACGGCTTTGGCTCATCCTGGCTTGTTGAAGAAAGATGCTCTCATTTCGAGTCTCGCTAGAGAGGGGTTGGACGCAATTGAGGTCTACCATAGCGATCACAGTTCATCTGATGAGTCCCGGTACTTGCGTTTGTCGGAAGAGTATGGTTTGGCTGTGAGTGGAGGATCGGATTTTCATGGTGACCATCATCGTCGGGCGAAATGTTTCGGGAAAGTTGGTCTTCCGCCGGAGCGCTTTTCGGTTCTTCTTGATCGTCTAAAACGGGTTCACAAAAAAGTACACGGTGTAGTTCCATTGGGGTTTTGATTATGACGGCGGCGCTAATAACGGTAACGCTACTAGGGATCGGAGGACTTGGCTACAGCGCCATTATTGGTTTTATGGTGAATGCGCCGAACGATATTGGTCAGCATGCCACGGTCGCTATTTTTTTTACTTTAATTACGTTGCTTGCTTATTCAATGACGATGTTTTATCTGATCGGAAAAGGTAAAGCTATTCGAGAAGCTTTGGCAGATGGTGGATTGCCTAGTGACTTATACAAAACAATGGCAGCGGCAAGAGCCCCCGTTTTTGGCATCGGTAGTTTGGCGATGGGATTGACGATGCTTACAGCGATTCTTGGTGGCGGAGTTGATACGGAAGTTCTACCCGTTGGTGTTCATACTGTAGCGTCTATTGCAATGCTGGGAGCAAATATCTTTGCGTTTCGTGTTCAGGTAACTGCACTGATGGTAGCAACTGAAATAGTCAACCAAGTTAATCAGCAGCTGATTTCTAGTGATGATGTCGCATAGCAGGACCCAGCTATTACTGTTTGACATAGATGGCACACTCTTGCTCTCAGGTGGTGCCGGGAAGCGTGCTTTGAACCGCGCATTTAAGGAATCATTTGGTGTTTCCGACGGGTTTGACTCTATACCAGTGGCGGGTAGAACGGATGAACTTATTTTTAGGGATGCATTGGAGCGGTCTGGGGTTGTAACTACCGTTTCTTGCAGAGATGAGTTCTTCGCACTTTACTATAAATATCTTGAGCGAGAGATTGTTAGTCCAGGTCGCAACAAAGGTTTAATGCCCGGTGTTAGATTTCTTTTGGAACGGTTGGCGCCACTCTCTAATGTTGTAATTGGACTACTAACAGGAAACTTTGCGCGTGCCGCGAAGATCAAACTGCAGCACTTTGGTATATGGGACTATTTTGTGTTCGGCGCATATGGGGATGATGCACCTGCGCGCGATGATTTGGTGCCGATCGCAGTTTCTCGAGCGAGAGCTAGTAATGTTGTTATTACATCGAATGCGGACACAATTGTTGTGGGGGATACACCACTAGATGTTCGTTGTGCCATTGCTGGTGGTGCACGTTCAGTTGCCGTGTGCACGGGTTCGTACGGCGAATCTGAACTTTGGGAGGCTGGTGCTGATTCGGTCCTTCCAGACCTTGCTGATTCTGAAAGGTTCCTAAAACTCATTTTAGAGTGAGTCGGAATATGGCTTTCTTTGTGGGTGTCAGTCGAGGAAGAACACAGGTTCACCTGTGATTTATAAAAGCTGGAGATTGGCGGAAGCGCCTGGGAGTCGAACCCAGCCCCCCCGCGTAGCAGGGAGCGACCGGTTTTGAAGACCGGGAGGGCCACCGGGCCCCGTTCGCTTCCATGCAAAAGCAAAAGATAGAGAACTATGGGTGAATAATTAAAACTGAAGTTACATGCTGACGAATGCCGACACTAGTTGAGTGCGTTATAACAAAGTTTGACCGTGCCGCTGAGTGTCGAACGCAACAGAAAGCGCTGTGGCTAGCTCTCAAGTAAGTGGACTTCGCCAGCACGAGGTCCTTTGTCTGATTCTTCCACAGTGAAATCGACTCGCTGGCCTTCCCGTAACAGCTCAAAGACTGCTTGTCGAACGGAGCTACGGTGAAAGAAGTGTTCAACACCGCTTTCGTCACGAATAAAGCCAAAACCCTTGTCGATTAACAGACGTGCAATGGTGCCGTTCGGCATACCTTTCCTCCGCCAGTCTGCGACTTCGTCCCAATCGACAGAAACCGCATTCTCCTGAGCTGCGCGGCCACCTCTCTTCGCGTTCTGACCCCTAAATTTAAAAGGGTTAATCAGAAAAGAAAAGCAGCTCGAAGCCCGCAGTCTATTGAGGTCTCAACGAGAAGTCAAGCCTTCACTTGATGTGTCTTTATTGCCGAAAGTTTAAGCGGTTAAGAGGTTTATGGGATTTTCTTTACGCGCCTTCTGGCTTGATTTCAGAAGATTTAGTGTCTGATGAAGGTGGCTTTGCGGGCTTAGGTTTCTTTGGTGGAGGGAAAGTTGTCCAGAAGTTACGTCCGCAAGTCGGGCACTTCCAAAATTGTTGTGGTGGCCACGGCTGGTCGGGCGCCGGGTCCCTTAAGTCCATTTGCTGACCACAACGCTGACAACGGATTTTGACGTCGATAGCGTTCATTCAGTGTGATTGTACTGCGCTCAAAGATTCGTTGCAAAGAGTTGCTACTGTTAGCATTTAGTAATGCTTTTACCAGGTCTTATTCTGGCTGGGGGGCGTTCGTCTAGGATGGGTAGTCCTAAGCCGCTGCTTCCCGTTGATCGGAAAGACACTTTCTTAACACGTTTAGTTCGCACCTTGCTTTCTGCCGGTGTTGATGAAGTAGTTGTTGTGCTTTCTGAGGACGGTCCTGCGGATGCCATTAAATCAGTTTTGAAAGAGCTGCCTTATTCAATACGAATTGTCGAAAACCCGGCCCCCCAGAATGGACAATTGTCTTCATTGCAGTGCGGTCTTAATGCGATTGACAAACCAAGTGTTGATGCGGTGTTGATGACTCTGGTTGATTTGCCACTTGTGTCTCCCAAAACAGTGCGTGCTTTGCTTAATACTTATAAGAAGACTCGAGC
>CAZWKO010000128.1:0-7151 GCA_964634925.1 uncultured Vicinamibacteraceae bacterium | reverse complement strand
CCAGCCGGAATGCCACAGTAAATTGCTACCTGAAGCAACGTGTCACGGATTTCATCAGGACTGCAGCCATTTCGTAGCGCACCCCTCATATGAATCTTGAATTCGTGCGGACGATTTAGCGCCGCCATCATGGATAAATTGTTCAGACTCCGCTGCTGGTCACTAAGTGCCGACCGCCCCCAAACCTTACCCCAACAATACTCGCTAACTAATTCCTGAAACTCCGAATTGAACGCATCCACATTGGCCAGTGCACGGTCTACATACTCATCGCCAAGAACTCTCCGCCGAATCTCTAAACCACGTTTATACAGTTCCGTACTCATATCTCCTCAATTTCTTCAAACCTAGGGAACCATCCGACATGAAAAATTATCAGCCGTCCAGTTCTCTTGTTGGTCCGCACCACCAACCGGGCCGGTATAGACCGCCTGCTCCGGAAACGCACAAATGGGCCGCTCGTTATCCACAACGCCGTCCGTGAGATGTGTAGCAATGAAAGCATCCGGCGCAACATCTTGTTCGACCCAATCAACAAGAGGTGCCAACCTGTCCCAAGTATCAGGACCCGCGCCGCCACGACAATGCCCCATGCCAGGCACCATAAATAACCGTGCGCGCTCCCGTGCCATTGTTGTATCGCCATCAAACGTAGCGGCAACGACATCGCGATAGTACTGGAGCGTCGGTTGAGGGACTACCAGTGCGTCGGCCCATCCATGGTAAATAATCAATTTGCCATTCCGCTGGTTCAAAAACCGAGATAGATCAGGGTCCGTTGCATCAGTAATCGCTTTCATGACATCGCCTTTACCATCTCTGACATCGTTAATGTCAAATTCCCACCACGCCCACTCAGGAGGCATCGAATCTTTTGATGGTTCTATCGATAAATCAAGAAGATTGGATACCGTGACACCGGGATCATTGTCGTAAAACAAGTAGTTAAGATGATCCCCGCCCAACCGAACTGCACTAGGAAAAAAACTATTTCCCCGATAGGGAATGAACAAATTAGCCCACTGTGACTCGGAACCAATGGGTTTCCCAGCATAGATTGGCTCTCCGACACGATCACGTGGTCCAGCATAGAAATCTCGAATCGTCTGAATCTGTATTGAAGTAAAACAATCCTCCGTATCCGCTCCATCACGGCACCGATACGCAGCTAAATCTCGTTGCGGATCGAAATCGCAGCGCGTCGGATCATCGATCACGCCGTCGACGACACCATCAACATGGTCACACGTCATGGAAACAACATCGGCCAAAATTTCAAGCTTTCGAATACTGTCGAAGCGCCCATCGCTATCGCGATCAACACCCAAAGCTGCTGCGCCATCGTTACGCAGCATCCGTTGCAAAAGCCATACACGGACTGCATTCATTTCTTGATAATGATTAGCTGGTGCACCAGCTACAATGCCATCAAAGTCATCCGGGTAACGCTGTGCTTCCATTAGTCCTTGTCGGCCACCTGTCGAACATCCCTCAAAGTACGAATATTCTGGCGGAGCTCCATAGTAGTTTTGGAGAACCGTCTTTGCTGCCATCGTCGTCAGATGAACGGCCCGGTAACCAAAGTCTATCTCGGCTTGTCGATTGTGATATCCAAATGATGAACCGGGCTCCGCACCGTTGTCATGCCCGGTATTACTGTTCGCAACGGCATAACCCTGCGTCACACGATGGTCAGCAAAGTCCAGATCGCCATCTTTTCCACCGTCACCCCATTTGAGGAACCTACCGTTCCAATTGCGGGGCAACGGCAATTGAATATGGAAGTGGATCGCAGGTAGAAGTAATCCCTTCACATAGCAATACGACTTCCCTTCGGCTGTCTGTGCGAGACCTGCATATGTGATCGTGAGATTTCGCTGGTGTAACAAATTTTCGCAGGTCGTAATTTCTTCGACCGATCCAAGCACCGAGTCTTGAAAAGCCCCTATCCCGAAAGTCCCCCCCCACGCACCACATAAGGACAGAACAATCGCTGACACAAGCCGTCTCATCCCAAGCCCCTCTTACCCATCATACTTATCACGCTTTATCTTGCCGGCCGGTCATTTCAAAAACTAATGACGAGTGCTGTGCGAAACACTGTATCGAGAGTTTTTTTTCTAACTTGCCCGTGACCAAAGTCTATTCTGGTGCCGCCAGAAGCAACAGTCTCAAAAAGTTCGTCGCCACTACCAGAGGTTCCATCAGGATCGATCAAAGCTACACGAGCAACAATATCAACATCTTCAAATGAGGGCTTCTGTTCATGGAGGAACTGCAAACTAACACGCAAGGATAAGTACTCATTAACGACCACACCAATCGCATTCGTAGTGTTAATCGATCGGTCGCTCATCGCTGTAAGGTTGACATTCATAGTGAAGTCACTATCAAACCTCGTCAGTCGACCCAACTGGTGCACGTAATCCGAATTAATTCGAATTCCAGTAAACGTCTTGTCCTTCAACAGGTCAGATTGAGTCTCTTCTCGGTCGGTATAGCTCACACCATACGACGTGGACAATGCGGTTTCGTCCGTATCAAGCCATGAATTACCGAATCCCCCGAAAACTGTGAACCTATTAAGGATGCCTGCCTCATTGTTTCGATCCCAGCTTGAACCAACATTCCAAAAAACGTGCTCGGTGATATCTCGATCGAAACGACCTTCTATAAAATACTGCTCAACATCAGGTTCTAAATCTGGTTCGACCATCACAGTGTCAAAATCTTCTAACTGACTACCAATTGGAAATCTAAAACCAGGTCGCACCAAAAGAAACCGCTCGATTGATGCCATGGATCGCACTCCGTCAAACCGAGCACGCAGGCGGGAAGAATCCCAGGTACGTCGAACCGTATTCTTAAACCCGAAAGTCTGTGCCGCAGCATTGCCTTCAGTCACAACAACACTTAATTCTGTATCGCTCGACCAAACGCGCACAGGCTCATTCTCCTGTGCGGACACAACTTCGCAAAAGCAACAACCGGACGCAGCAAGCACGCCGACACACCATCTAATTCGACTCACGAACATCAGGAGGCTGATGCTATTTCGGAACACTCACACCGGTTCCGCCAAAAAACTTACCGTCGACGCATTGATCAGACCGGCAATTGTCCTGGAATGGAGACCCCAGGCCAACAAGGAGGTCAACTGTGTCCGGTTTAGGAATAAAAAATCTGGATGGACCAAAAGCCATATCAGCCGGCGAGTTGCCGTCCTCATTGATAGCATCTACATGGGCACCCTCTCCAATTAAATACTCCACCATACCCATGTCGCCACGACCCGCAGCACCATGTAAAGCCGTGAAACCCTTTGAATCTAGAGCATTCACATCAGCACCAAGTTCAAGACAGTAACGAATGGCCGCCATAAAAGAATTCGGTGCGTTCTGAGTAAAATTTCCGACCCACCCAATTCCGGCTGCCACCATCAATGGCGTTATTCCATTATAGGCAGGCAAATTAGGGTCGGCGCCTCCCTCAACAAGGATCTGCATTGACTCGACATCTGTCGATTGCGCTGCTCTCCAAAACGGTGTCGACCCACTTCCATCGGCCCAGCCCCGATCATGCGATGTCGGACTGAACCACAATTTGCGCGTAATTCGAGCATTCGGATCAGCTCCCCGCTTGAGTAAAGCACGCAACAAATCAAGCGAGTCAACGGTCTCTTGCTCTGTAGGAGGATTCGGAGCCCATGAGACCGGCGCAAAACGCATATTTACCGTCGCGTACAACGGACCTAATCCATCAATATTCACAAGATTCGGGTCAGCAGACTGATCCAACAAAAACTGCGCAACAGAATAATGACCATTTGCAATCGCGATGACCATCGGGCTCGATCCATCTCCACCGCTGACCTGGTCAACGTCCGCTCCATGCGCAACGAGCGCGCGAACGGCTTCGATGTGCCCGTCCCGAGCGGCAAACAGCAGAGCCGTCATACCCCCCATCACCGAATTACCACCGGGCGTCCGACGGCGCCGAACCGGAACTGGATTGCCATATTCGTCAACCCGTGGCTCTATCATCGACACAACAAAGGACGTCAGGCCAACATGCGCTCCATGTCGCACCAATGCAGCAATCGCCTCGGGTCGATTTTCCCACGCCGCGAACATTAAGGCAGTTTGTCCGTTTGTTGTTTCACGAGAATTGACAAAAGCGCCGCGCTCAACGAGCACATCAATGGTTTCAACACTCCCAGTCATCGCGGCAGCCATTAATGCAGTCGCCCCGGTCGCCGTAACGACATTGGCATCTGCCTCGGTCGTCAAAAGCCAGTCAACCATGTCAGCGTTACCGTTAGTTGCGGCAAACCAGAGTGGTGTCAGTGCACCCACACGGGTCTGAACAGAAACATCAGCATCGGCAGCCAGCAAAAGATCGGCAACCTCGACATTGTCATGGAAAGCCGCCCAGTGTAGCGCAGTCATGCCATCACCCGGCGCGGCATTCACGTCTGCACCCTCCGTCATGAGCGTTCGAACACCGTCAAGGTCGTTGTTCTTTGCGGCATCAGCTAACGGCGTGTCAGAAGCGTGCACGCCAGAAACGGTCAGAAAAATCGAAACGGAAACAACCCCTATCATCCGCATGGTGTCGTCCTATAGATCGAGTTCTCCTGTGCTATCCCCAATGGCCTCGGTATCAAGACCGAGGCGACGCAACACCGTAAGAAGAGCATTTGCCATCGGAGTTCCATCCGGGCAAAGCAGGTGACGATTACCTTTGAATTGACCGTTCGCATGCCCCGCAAAAAAAAGCGGGACTCGGAGATGATTATGGACGCTTCCATCACCCATTGGACTCCCGTAAAGGACCAAGGAGTGATCCAGAAGATTCCCGTCGCCATCAGGCGTTTCTCGCAACCGTCGAATAAAATACTCGACCTGATCGACGTGGAATGCGTTGAGTTTCGAAAATTCAGCCAACTGGTCCGGGCGATTTCCATGGTGTGAAAGCGAATGAAACGGCGTCGTAATACCAGCTTCGTCATACACACGAGAACTGACATCACGCCCCATCTTGAAGGCAGACACCCTGGTCATATCAGTCATAAACGCCAGCACCTGCAGATCAAACATTAACCGCACGTGCTCACTCCAACTATCCGGCACACCGACTGGAGCCGCCGGTATATCGCGCACCACCGCTTCTGAATTCGTCGATTCAACTTGTTGGATGCGACGTTCTATCTCGCGCACATCTTCCAAATAGTCACTGAGCCGAGCCCGGTCAGTCGCGCCAAGCGCCAATTTCAGGTGATCGATCTTGTCGACGATCCCATCCAAGATACTGGCATTCGCATGTCGACGAGCACGCCGCTGTTCCGGTGTCGCCCCATCTCCAAATAACCGTTCAAAAGCGACCCTAGGATCGCGTTCCATCGGCAACGGAGTCGTTGGCGATGACCATGAAATCGTATTGGCGTAAACACAGCTATACCCATACCCACACGCACCCGTAAGAGAACCAACATCCTCAATACACAGTTGAATGGAGGGCATGGGCGTATCTTGCCCGGCCGCTTGGGCGTAGATCTGGTCCATCGAAATCGCGTTATAAATATCTGCGCCCTCTGTCATCTTGGCGTGCGCACAGGTCAAGAACGCCGCCGACGACCGCGTATGGTCGGCACCAGCTTCCGCCTCGGTTTGCGCAGTAGCCAGCGCAATGTCGGTATGACTGACGACCGTTAAATACTCTTGATGTGGCGCCAATGATCGAAGGATCGGTGTCATATCGAAGTCGCGACCAACACGCTTTGGCGACCAATAATGCTGTCGGGTACCTTCACCGGTACTTCCTGCACTTCCATGAACCATCTCAATGGCTGCAAAACGGGTACGCGACGCCAAAGCCGTGTTGCGAGACGCGGCAACGGCAGGCACCATGGCATCAAGAAATGGCAACGCCAGGGACACGCCCATCCCGCGCAACACCTTGCGTCGTGACATGTTCTTTTGGGTGATATACATCGCGCCTTCTTTCAGTTCGTCGCCAACGCTTCTGCTTGACGCATCATAAACGGTGGGCTCGACACAATACCAAGTACAAATTCAGAAAATTGATTGTCGTGGGTACTGGCTCGATGAGCGACCCTTCGAACGGCTGCCATATCCGTCGGTTGAAGCACTCGTCCGAGTGCAAACATCATGAGATTTCGAGCAAAATTACCAACAAACAAGTCTTCGGATTTCTCCAAATACTGCCGGAGACTCGATGGCCCGTCTACTGCCGTACCGTCAAAGAGACTGTCAGACGCATCAATGACCGTTCCGCTATCACGTGTACGCCATGCGCCAATTGGATCAAAATTTTCCAGCGCAAACCCCAGCGGATCCATGATGCGGTGGCATGATGCGCACGCCGGACTCGCTCGGTGTAACGCAAGTCGCTCACGCATCGTAGACGTGGCTTCACCATGTTCGTTTTCATCAAGAGGAGGCACATTGGCAGGAGGTCTCGGAGGTGGTGTGCCAAGAAGGACGTCCATCACCCAGGCACCACGAATAACCGGCGAGGTACGGTTTGAAAGCGAGGTGAGGGTTAACACGCTGCTATGTCCGAGTAATCCCCGCCGGTGCTCATCGGCAACAGCGACCCGTCTAAAGCGATTACCAACCACACCCGGCAGGCCATAATGCTCAGCCAACCGCTGGTCGACAAATGTGTAATCAGCTGTCAACAACTCCATCACATTGCCATCGTTGCGAACAATGCTATCGAACAACAACTCGGTCTCCCGACGCATGGACCGCGTGAGATTCAAATCCCAATTGGGATACATGAACACGTCAGGTTTCACGTCGTTCAAATTTTGCAAACGAAGCCAATGCGCAGCGAAATTAGTCGACAACGTCTTTGACTTTTCGTCGGCAAGCATCCGTAGAACCTGCCGTTCAAGTTCAGCAGAATCTGACAACTGGCCGGCGACCGCAACTCCAAGTAATTCCTCATCAGGAATACTGCTCCATAAAAAGAACGATAACCGCGACGCCAATTCAAGGTCGCTCACAGTGTAGTTATCCCCGGGCTCAACATAGTCAGGGGTACGCTCAAAACGAAATAGAAACTCCGGGTCAGCAAGAATCGCCTGAAGACCAAGCCGAATTCCATCTTCAAAATTACCCGCT
>CAZWKO010000127.1:0-7157 GCA_964634925.1 uncultured Vicinamibacteraceae bacterium | reverse complement strand
TTGTACTGCGCAGAGCGTTTTCCTCCAGGTCGATGCGGTGGTCGTGGTGGCGGTCGGTAACCGACAGCAGGTCGTGGAGGCAGCGGTCGTGATGAGCCGGGACGAACCGGTTGTCCGGGGAGCGGCCTTGGCCCGCCAAGTGGCGTCGACGTTCTTGCGCCCTGTGGGCCTGTGGAAATGACTCTTGATGTTGTCGGTGCCTTTGCGATTCGTTTTGTCGGCTCTTCGACTCTAAGCCGAAGGGTGGGCGGAACCACTCGACCGGTGGGGCGAGGAGCACCAGATGAACTTTGAGGCAGGACGGGTTTAGCCGGGGGTTTTGAGGTTGCAGCCTTGGCAGTAAGTTTTGGTTTTGCTTCCGTCGTTGGCGCTGAAAGATCTTTTGGCTTTGGAGTACTTGGTTGAGTCGAAACTACAGGTGGTTTGACTTCAGTCGCTTCTTTTTTCTTTTCTGTTTTATCCGACACTACGGGTGGCGGAGCGGTTGGTCTTATCTTGGACGGCGTTATTGTTTCAGAAATTGTTGATTGCTTTACGGGTTTTGTGCTCTTTTGCACTTCCGGCGGTTTTTTCTCAGGTCGCGCGGTTTTCACGTCCTGAAGTCCATCAATTTTTTCTTCGGGCGTTGTTTCCTGTTTCGGCGGAAGTTCATCCTCGACAATTAATCTGGGTCGTGAAAGTCGCGGACGGCGTGGCTCTACCTTGGCTGGCTCCGTGCGGTCAGGGGCAGCTAAGGTGGATTGAGTCGGGTCTTCGGTGGCAATATCCGTTTTAGTTTCAGCAGTCGACAAGCTTTCTGAGTCTGTGGACTTCTGTTCGGTCTCGCTATCAACCTGTGGTGGCTTTGCTGCTTTAACTAGACGAGGAGGACCAAGTCGGGGCTTGGGTGGTTCAGTTGCGACTTTTTTCTTAGTAGTTTTTTTGTTTGCTCGTCGAGGTGTGGATGCTTGCTGAAATAGTTGGCCGTCAGGTAAATCTAAGTTTCGCTCTCGCGCGACTCGTTCCGCAAATTGACGGGCAACGATTTCTTCAATAGTACTAGAGGCGCTTTTGACTTCGATGCCATGCTGTCGGCGAAGTAGTTCGATAACCTCTTGGCTCGGAATTCCAAGTACTTCAGAGACTTTGTAAATGCGGATCGTTGACACTCGTTCTCTCAGTTTTCAGTTTGTCTATGACTTAGAATCTATTTCGGTTTTACTTGTCTGCGGTTGAGTTAAATCATTACCTGTCTCCACAGAACTAGGATTGTCTTCGTTCGATGCAACGACAGCTGTGTCTTTTTCTTGAGAGCTGTCTTCACTTGCAGTAGTTTCTTGTGTTTGACTATTGGGCTCATTGCCCAGAGAGTCGTTGTCCTCAATGGTGCTTTCTTCGATTTCAGCAGCAGCCTGTTCAGCTGCTGCGACTTGTTCACGGACGGCCTCTTGAAGCTTGATAGCTGTTTCCTCGTCAACTTCTGCAACTTGCGCCAGATTTGAAACAGAAGTTTCGAGCAGTCGGTCAGCCGTGTCGAGGCCCGCATCGCTGAGTTTTACTAGTTGAGTGTCGTCTAGACCTGGTAGCGTCAGCGTCGCGCCTTCGTCTCCATCCTCAAGACCTTCAAATTGAGCCTCTACCTCTCGCCGTTTTTCGTCTTCGCTTTTGATGTCAATACGCCAGCCTGTTAACTTGGCTGCAAGACGAACATTCTGACCTTTTTTCCCGATCGCTAATGACAGCTGGCTGTCCTCAACAACAACTTCTACTACTCTTTCCGTAGCGTCAACGATCGTTACTCTCTGAATCTTAGCCGGACTGACGGCGTTGGTAATGAAGACGATGGGGTCCTCTGACCATTCGACAATATCGATTTTTTCGCCTCGTAATTCGCGAATGATCGCTTGAACTCTAGTGCCTTTCATGCCGACACATGAGCCAACTGGGTCGATGTCGCGCTCATGAGAATGGACGGCTACCTTTGCGCGGTCCCCAGCCTCTCTTACCGCACCGCGGATTGAGACAGTGCCGTCATATATTTCTGGCACTTCTTGCTCAAACATCTTTACTAACAGAGCAGGATCGGTTCTCGACAGGATAACTTGCTGGCCTTTAGTCTCTTTTGTGACATCAACGATTACCGCGCGGATACGGTCTCCAGTAGTGTAATTCTCTGCGCGGGATTGATCTCGGCGTCTGAGCATTGCTTCAACGCGACCCATTTCAACAATGATGTCGCCGTTCTCGAAGCGTTTTACGATGCCATTAATGACTTCGCCTACGCGTTCGATATATTCGTCGTAAACATTGTCTCGCTCAGCTTCTCGAACCTTTTGAAAGATAACTTGTTTGGCGGTTTGTGCCGCGATACGACCTAAAACATCGGTCGGTTTGGGAAACTCGATTTCCATGTCGACTTCGGCTTCGTCTCCATAGAGTTCTTGCGCTTCAGTAAGTGAAATTTCTGTAAGCGGGTCTGCTACTTCTTCGACAATCTGCCGGACCGAGTACAACTCGACTTGTCCAGTATCGTGGTTGAATTTTGTACGCAGATTTTCTGTGGACTTGTAGAACTTACGTGACGCAGTGAGCACCGCATCTTCGATAGCGGTGATTACCACATCGGGTTCGATGCCTTTTTCTTTCGCGAGCGTTTCGATAGTTTGTTGCAGCGGGTTGCTCATTGCCGTGCTTTCTACGCGGCCTGGTCACTGTTCGACCGCCGTCATCATAATTCGACTTCTAGGCGCGCTCGCGTCACGATCGACCACGGGATACGTTGAACGTTGCGCCCAGTGTTAACAACAATATGGTGCAAAGCTTGATTGCTACTATCTGTAGATGTCTCTTCGACGCCTACAATACGACCAGAAAAATATTTTTGCCCGTCGATTGCTTCAGCTATTACAAATTTTGCAAGTCTTCCCAAAAAACGCTGACAATCTTCAGCGTGTCGCAGTGGTCGATCAAGACCAGGCGACGACACCTCTAGAGTGTATGCGTGCTCAAATTCAAATTCCGCATCTAGTACTGCACTGACATCAGTGCTAACCCGTTGACAATCCTCAACCGTAACGGCTTCTGTCCTGTTAGTTTCCGTCGTCATGTCCGATTGCACTACTTTGTCAATGAAGATTCTTAACACCCAGCCGATTGATTCACGTCTAAGCTGAACGTCGAAAATCTCAAGTCCAAAATCACGAGCTACCCGGTCAGCAATTGACCAGGCTTGAGTCAGCCGATCTTTACGGGTCGTCACGCCCCAAAAAGGTCCCTAAACGCAAAGAAGTGGGCAAAACGCCCACTTCAGCAGGACTTGTTGATACTTACAGGCAGTAGTCTATCACGACATAAAACGCTGCAGCAATGAGACTCTACGTTGCTTAATATCCTAGCTACGCTAGGCTTACGGCGTTAACCGATACAACATTCTTGGAAATGGGATTGTTTCTCGGACATGTTCGAGCCCACAAATCCACGAAACGACTCTCTCAAGCCCCATACCGAAACCTGCATGCGGGACGCTGCCGTATCTCCTGAGGTCGAGATACCATTTAAAGGCTTCTTCGGGCAGTTCATGAGTCCGAATACGTTCGAGAAGTACTTCGTAGTTGTCGAGTCTTTCCCCGCCTCCAATGATTTCTCCGTATCCTTCCGGCGCGAGTACGTCGACTGACAAAGACAGCTCTGGGTGATCCGGGTCAGATTTCATGTAGAACGCTTTAATGGAACGTGGAAATTTTTGTACAGCGACCGGGCGGTCAAAGTGTTCGGCAATTACTGTTTCATCCGGTCCCCCGAAATCACTGCCTCTTTTGAATTCAAGACCATTTTTGCTGAGGATATTGGCCGCCTCGTCATAAGTGATTCGTGGAAAGGGCGTCTGCACACGTTCGAGCGCCGTAGTATCGCGTTCTAGAAAAGTGAGTTCTTTTGAGCAACGGTCTAAAATACGGGCCACAACGGAGACCACGAGTTTTTCTGCTAGGTCAGTGGCATCCTCAAGCGTCGCGTACGCCATTTCGGGCTCAACCATCCAGAACTCCGTCAAGTGTCTACGTGTTTTGGATTTCTCTGCACGAAATGTAGGACCAAATGAGTAAACCTTACCCAGTGCCATGGCGTTCGCTTCGTTGTAGAGTTGACCGCTTTGGGTTAGGAAAGCCGTGCGGTCTTCAAAGTATTGAACAGGGAACAGAGTTGTTGTGCCTTCGCAGGCAGCAGGTGTAAAAATCGGAGTATCAGCCAAAATAAAACCACGGGTGTTAAAAAAATCACGGATGGCATTAATCACTTCGTGGCGTATGCGCAGTATCGATACCTGTCGTTGGCTGCGAATCCACAGATGTCTCCTGTCTAGTAAGTAATCGACGCCGTGTTCTTTTGGCGTAATTGGGTAGTTGTGGGATTGCCCCACAACACCAAGCTGAGACACATCCAGTTCATATCCGCTAGGTGCGCGAGTGTCCTCCCGAACAACACCTTTGACAATTAACGAGGTTTCTTGCCCAAGGTGGTCTGCGCTACTAAATGTATCTTCGTCAACGTTTGATTGTGACATTATGGCTTGGATGAAGCCGGTGCCATCTCGGAGCGTAAGGAAATGAATTTTACCGCTCGAGCGACGGCGGTGGAGCCATCCGGAAAGTGTGACTGTTTTTCCGACGTGCTGATCAATTTTACTAATAGTGATTGCCATTACCGGCGTAGGGTACTACGACGGAGCCAACTCCGGAACTAGCATAGACAGCGTTTCGTGAAGGCGACGGTAACGGGGCGTCGTTGTAAGTGTTTTTTGTAGGTACTTGAGCGTTAATGAGATTGCGTCTAAGTAACGGACTTTTCCTTTTGCGACGATCTGATAACCAAACGTACCGAGAGCTTTGAGATTCCTCTGCAGAGATGTTCGAATGAATCGTTCTCGGAATGCAGGAATGTCCGCAATATTCATTAGTTGAGCGTAAAGATCAAGTAGTTGTTCTATTTCTTCATTCGGTAACTCCACGTACGAATCCCTCAGTAAAGATGCGAGATCGTAAGTGTCTGGCCCCATCCTTGCATCCTGCAGATCGATAACGTACAGCCGGTGTTTGTGCACCATTAGATTTCGACTATGAAAGTCTCGGTGACAGAGAACTTGGTGTTCGTTGGCCATCTCTGAGGCAAGTGTTTGAAATTCGTCATCTAAGAGTTCTTGGGCTTTACGTGGTATGTGGCGACCGAGGTAATTGGTGAGGAAATGTTCAATGAAAAAGTTCAGTTCAAACAATAATTTATTAGAGTCTAAGGCTGCATTAAAAGCGACGTTGTCTGATGTTGATGATTGTCGCTTGCCTCGTTGAATTGTGCCGATGATGTTTACTGCTTCTTGATAGTAACCAGTTCGTTCTTCTTTTGTGCTTTTTGATACCGCCGATTCCAGTGTTGTATTCCCGAGATCTTCAAGTACGACGATGCCGAGCTCCGGCGCAACCCCAAGAATTGTTGGTGCATTTACTGGTAGTTTGTGGAATAAGTTTGTAACTTGAAGCATCGGCAATTGAGCAGGATCGATAGAGTGGTTGTGCACCACCAAAATACTGGTTTGAGCTTTGGGTGGAATGACTCTAGCGAAACGACGATCTGAGGCGTCGCCTGCAAGCAATTCGATTTTAGTGTCCGACGAAAAATGTGCCTGCTTAAGCCAAAGCTTTATGCGTTCGTGAGTTGTTGACTGGCAGCGAGAGTTATCCATGTCGTGCTAAGTATTTTCTTAGATTGGGTAGACGATTGCATTGCCGAGTCGAGTTCCTGATCCAGGCCTCATTACATACTTAGCAGCGATGCACATTTGTCGTACGAGTGTTACACCGTCCGGGATTATGACGTCATCAGCCACAATGCATTCGTGTAATTTAGAGTGTGAACCAACCGCAACTCGATCCCATACGACGGTTTCTGTTAACTGGGCGGACGGATGGATTGATGTGTCGATGCCAATGTTTAGTGAGTCGCGACCTTCAGATTTTACAATCGCCCGGTTTGCATTAAGGTAATCCAGTGGGGTTCCGACATCGTGGAACGTTGTACGTGTGCCGAATGCGCGAATGCTTCCTGGTTGACTGGTGACTAAGTTATCGTAAATTCCTCCAATTGTTGATGATTTTTCGCCGGCTACTAGGCCAGCAAACACCGATGCTTCGACTAGCTGTACACCGACAAAATGCTTCATTTTGACGGTACCTGGGGGGCTAAATCCAAGAACGTATCCTGATTCGTTCTGCCGGACGCCACCATATCGACTGGGTGCTGGATGCGGTGTGACGGCCATGGTTACATGTGCTCGTGTGTCTACGTGATGCTGAAAAAGTGCTTTAAGAGAAAAGTTGGTCAGCGTGTCCCCGTTAACGACAAAAAAACGTTCCCCAAGAAGATCGAGGGCCTGTCTGGGGCCTCCTGCAGAGCCAAGCAACTTCGATTCCCACGAGTAATGCACGTTAAGACCGAGGCTTCGCCCGTGTCCAACGACTTGCGTAATAGTTTTGGGATGGTGATGGAGATTTAGTACTGTTTTGCTAATACCTTGGAGAGCAAGCCATTTTAGCACGCGTCTGATCAAGGGGCATCCCGCGACTGGCACGGCAGGCTTAGCCCTTACCTCTGTCAATGGCTTGAGCCGTGTTCCGTATCCAGCTGCGAGCACAAGAGCTGTTGGAAGATTATCGCTCACGGGTTGAAGACCATGTGTGCAATAGGGGTATTGGCGTTATTACAGTGTTCAACGTAAAGCTGTCGATACGACGCAATGATGTAATCATCAGTTGTACGGCCGAGGGCACTTGCTAAACGCGTGATCGTAAGTTCGTTTCCTTCTAGTTCAACGAACGCACCGATTGGTGTTTCATCGATGGCGATTACAACGTCATCTCTTTGGAATTCTTCTCGGTATTTCTGATAACGAAACGAAACGCTCCATTCTGCTTTTAACAGAATGCGGAGAAACATTTCACCATTATCGATAGTCGTTTCAAGTTCTTCACGAACCTTCATGATGTCAGGGAGAGGAGGCCCTTTAAAGGTGACAGTTGCCCTGTTAGAAGTCGATTGATTTGCGCTGCCAGGCTTTTCAATACGAACCCGAAGCGTGCAGCCGCGATGTGTTAATTCACCTTTGGGCAGGTCGAGTAGGTAATCGTCTT